>JAKAHF010000537.1:0-2613 GCA_021815245.1 Actinomycetes bacterium | reverse complement strand
AGATCGAAGTCACGGCCGCCAAGACACGCTGGCCGGAGCGGTAGGGCGTCCTCGGTCGTGTCAATAGTGCACCGCAGATGCGGCCTATTGACACTCCCTGCGTCCCTCTCTCGCCCGCGGCGATCGTGCCTCGGTGGCGCAACGTCGTTCTCCGGTAGCCTTCACCGGCAATGCGCCGGCGAGTCGTGCCAGTTTCGCCCGTTTCCCTCGTTCCGTGGCTGCTGGCGGGTCGGCTCGTGCGCGGTCTGTCTTTGGACGCGATGAGGAGGCGTGGTTTGATCCAATACGACGCTGACCAGGCGGCTTTCTACCGGGAGAAGCTGGCCGAAAGAGTGGAGGCCGACGTCCGCGACTGTTACCAGTGCGGTAACTGCACCGCGGGTTGCCCGGCGGCATTCACGTTTGACTACAAGCCCAACCAGCTCATGCGCATGTTGCAGGTGGGGCTCATCGACAAGGTGCTCGATTCGAGCGCTATCCAGTTGTGCGTGCAGTGTCTCACCTGCACCGGCCGGTGCCCGCGCAACATCGACATCGCCGGCATCTTCGAAGACCTCAAGACCGTGGCGGCCGCGCAGGACCGCAAGGTGCCCGAGCACGTGAAGAGTTTCAACGAGACCTTCATGAACGCCGTGGCCCGTTTCGGCCGGTTGCCGGAGTTCTACGACATGGCCATGTTCTACACGCGCACCATGGACCCGAAGATGGCCCTCGGCAACGTCGGCCTCATGAAGCCGGTCATGTCCAAGCGCAAGATGCCGCTCATGCCGCACAAGGCCAAAGGCGCGGACGAAGTGGGCCGCATCTACAAGAAGGCTATGGAGAAGGCGGCGGCTCACCAGAAGGCCGAGCTCAAGGAACTGGCGAAGGCCAAGGCTGCCGCTGAGGCCGCCCGGGCTGCGAAGCCGGCCGGGCACGGTGTGGGCGCCCATACGGCCGCCGGCGCCGCTGAGAGCGAGGTGGCGCAATGACCCTCGCCTACTACCCCGGCTGCTCTCTGCGCCACTCCTCCGAGGAGTTCGATCACTCCACCCGTGAGGTGCTGAAGGTTCTGGGCGTGAGCTACACAGAGGTGCCTGACTGGACCTGCTGCGGCTCCACTCCCGCGCACATGATGGACCACCTGCTTGCCCAGGCCCTGGCCGCGCGCAACCTGCGCCAGGCGGCCGAGGTGGGCGACGAGCTGCTCGCTCCCTGCCCGTCGTGCTTCCAGCGGGAGAAGAACGCCGAGCTCGAGATTCACGAGAACGACGCCTTCAGGGCTGAGGTCAACGCGGTGCTCGACAAGCCCTACACCGGGCGGGTCAAGGTCTACGCGCTGCCCGAATATCTGATGAAGTTCGTGGGCGAGGAGAAGATCGCTTCTCTCGTCAAGAATGATCTCTCTCAGCTCAAGGTCGTGCCGTACTACGGCTGCCTACTGGGCCGTCCCGGCGACATGGTCGGCGAGAGCGACATCGAGCAGCCCATGATGATGGACCTCCTGCTACAGGCCGCGGGCGCCGACGTCAAGTGGTGGAACTACAAGACCGAGTGCTGCGGCGCCAGCGTGGGCCTGCCCAAGGAAGAGATCCAGCGTGTGCTGTCGGGCCGCATCATCGAGCAGGCCCTGCAGGCCGGGGCCGACGCCATCGTGGTGTGCTGCCCGCTCTGCCACGTCAACCTCGACCTGAAACAGGCGCAGATCAACAAGGCGCTGGGCACCAGCTACAACATGCCCATCCTGTATCTGCCGCAGGTCATCGGCCTCGCCCTCGGGCTGAGCGCCAAAGACGTCATGCTGCACAAGAACATCGTCGACCCGCAGCCGCTGGTGAAGAAGGCCCTCGCCGACGCTGCGGCCGTCAGGGCTGAAGAAGAGCGCAAGGCTGCCGAGAAGGCGGCCAAGGAAGCGGCTCGCGCTGCGAAAGCCGCGGAGACGGCCGCGGCCGGTGGCGACACTCCGAAAGCCGAGCGCCCGGCCCGGGCGGCCAAGGCGACGGCTACCGCTGAGCCCGGCGACGATGCCCGCGGAGCGGGCCTGTCCGCCGGCACCGACGCGGAGGTGCCGTCATGAGAATCGGCGTCTTCGTCTGCCATTGCGGCAGCAACATCGCCGGCACCGTCGACGTGGCCGACCTGGCCCAGCGGGCCCTCACGCTGAAGGACGTCGTCTACGCCGACCATCCCATGTACACGTGTTCCGAGCCGGGCCAGCAGGCCATCATCGACGCCGTCAAAGAGAAGAAGCTCGACCGCGTGGTCGTGGCCGCCTGCTCACCCCACATGCACGAGGTGACCTTCAGGCGCACGGTCGAGAAGGCCGGCCTCAACCCCTACCTGTTCGAGATGGCCAACATCCGCGAGCATTGCTCTTGGATCCACACCGATGTGCCGGTGGCTACCGAGAAGGCGTGGGACATCATCCGCATGTCGGTGGCGAAAGCCCGCCAGCTCGAACCGCTGTGGTCGAACGAGGTCGACATCAACAAAGACGTGTTGATCATCGGCGGCGGCGTGGCCGGCATCCAGGCCGCGCTCGACCTGGCCGACGCGGGCCTCAAGGTGACCATCGTCGAGAAAGAGACGACCATCGGCGGCGTCATGGCAAAGCTCGACAAGATGTTCCCGACC
>JAKAHF010000010.1 GCA_021815245.1 Actinomycetes bacterium | reverse complement strand
GGCAACACGTCGTGCGCGTCGATCCCACTGTGCCTTACCGAGGCGCGCGCCGAGGGACGCCTCAATGAGGGCGATCTGGTGCTCCTCATGGGCTTCGGCGCGGGATTGACGTGGGGGGCGTGTCTCATGGAATGGGGCGGTGCCGCCGCGGCGCACGGCCACTCGAACGTCGGGAGTGAATGATATGAGCGGAGTCCTGATCTTGTTCCCCGGACAGGGAAGCCAGAAGCCCGGCATGGCCGAGTATCTCTGGGACTTCCCCGTCGCGAGGGATGTCTTCTCCGAAGCCGGCGACGTGCTCGGCTGGGATGTCGGCGAGCTGTGCCTGCGCGGCACGATGGAGGAACTCACCCGCACCGACCGCACACAGCTCACCATCCTCACGTGCAGCGTGGCGGCGTGGAAGGTCCTCGAAGAGAAAGGCGCCACATTCACCGTCGCGGCCGGCCATTCTCTGGGCGAGTACTCCGCGCTCGTGGCGAGTGGGCGCATGTCGTTCGCCGACGCGCTCCGCGTCGTCGACGTGCGCGGTCGAGGCATGCAGGCCTGCGGTGAGCAAAGAGGCGGCACGATGGCCGCCATCATCGGCATGGACGACGCCGCGGTCGAGGAGATCTGCGCGTCGCTCTCCGAGGTATGGGTGGCCAACTACAACTCGCCCGGCCAGATCGTCATCTCTGGGTCGGTGGAGTCGGTGAAAGAAGCCGGCGACCTGGCCAAGGAAGCCGGAGCCGCGCGGGTGCTGCCGCTCCCCGTCTCGGGCGCGTTCCACACGCCCTTCATCGAGGGTGCGGCCGTCGCCCTGCAGAAGGCTCTCGCCGGTGTCACCTTCGAGCCGGGCACAGGCAGATTCCTGTCGACGACCGAAGTCCACTATCCCGAGCCGGGCGAGATGGCCAAGGTGCTGTCCGACCAGCTCATGTCGCCCGTGAAGTTCACGCAGAGCATGCAGAAGGTCCTGGGTGGGCAGGGTGCGCCGTCGTCGGGTTTCGAAGTCGGACCGGGCAACGTGCTGACCGGACTTATGAAACGCATCGACAAGGCCTTCCCCATGGCTTCGACGGGCGACTCCGCGACGTTGCAGGCCGCACTCGAGCAGATAGGGTCCGCCCAATGAGCGGGCAGGGCGCACTCGAAGACCGCGTGGCGCTTGTTACCGGCGGGGCTCGCGGCATCGGCAAAGCCATCGCCTCGCGGTTGGCGTGCGAGGGCGCGAAAGTAGCCATCGTCGACATGGCCGATTCAGGCGCCGACACGGCTCGCGAGTTGGAGCAGGCGAGCGGGCGCGCGACCACCTTCGTCAAAGCCAACATCGCCGACGAGGCCGAGGCGAAAAGGGCGGTGGCGGAGGTCGAAGCGGCCTTGGGTCCGGTCGATATCCTCATCAACAACGCGGGGATCACCCGCGACAATCTCATGCTGCTCATGAGCGAGGCCGAATGGGACGCGGTGCTCACGGTCAACCTCAAGGGCGCCTTTCTCATGAGCAAGGCGGTGCTTCGCGGCATGGTCAAACGCCGTCGCGGCTCGATCGTCAGTATCTCGAGCGTGGTGGGGCGGCGTGGCAACGCCGGTCAGGTCAACTACTCGGCGGCAAAGGCCGGCCTCATCGGTCTCACGAAATCCCTGGCCCGTGAAGTCGCCTCGAGGAACGTGCGCATCAACGCGGTCGCTCCCGGGTACATCGAGACCGACATGACGGCCGCGCTCGCCGAGCCGGCGCGCAAGGCCCTGGTCGACGCGATCCCGCTTGGCAGCATCGGCAGTCCCGACGCGGTGGCCGACGCGGTGGCATTCTTGGCCGGTGATTCGGCCTCATACATAACCGGAGTGGTACTACCGGTCGACGGTGGTCTGGGTATCTAGCACAAGGAGAAGTCGGTAGCTATGAGCGGTGCACCGAGGACAATCGAGCTGAAACGGGTGGTGGTCACCGGGATCGGCGTCGTTTCGCCCATCGGTATCGGCAAGGAGCTCTTCGTCAAGAACCTCCTCGCCGGCAAGTCGGGCGTCAGGCTGGTCGAGCGCTTTGACACGACCGAATACCCCGTCAAGATCGCAGCCGATGTGAAGGATTTCGATCCGCTGACCTACATCGACAAGAAGTGGACAAAACGCATGGACCGCTACGCCCAGTACGGCGCGAGCGCCGCGCGGCTCGCCCTTGAAGACTCGGGCTATTCGGTCGAAGAGGATCCTTTCGCGGTCGGAGCCCTCATCGGCTCGGGGGTCGGGGGTCTCGACACGTTCTACGAGCAGATCACGGTGCTGATCGAGAAGGGCCCGACTCGGGTAAGCCCATTCTTCATTCCGATGATGATCCCCAACATGGCATCGGCGTGCGCGTCGATCATCTTGGGTCTCCAGGGACCGGTCAACGCGACCTGCACCGCCTGCGCGGCAGGTACCAACGCCCTGGGTGACGCGTTCAACATAATACGCAGAGGCGAGGCGACCGCGATGTTGGCGGGCGGCGCCGAGGCGGCGGCCAACCATGTGGGGCTCTCGGCCTTCGCGGCTCTGCGGGCTCTCTCGAGCCGCAACGACGATCCGGAGCGGGCGAGCAGGCCGTTCGACAAGAATCGCGACGGATTCGTCATCGGCGAGGGCAGCGGAGTGCTCGTCCTCGAAGAACTCGAGCACGCCCTGGCGCGCGGCGCCCACATCTACGCCGAGTTCGTCGGCTACGGCATGACGGGCGACGCTTCGCATCTCACCGAGCCGGTGGAGACCGGCGAACCTGCGGGGCTGGCCATAAAGAAGGCCCTCAAGGACGCCGGCCTTCAGGCCACCGATGTCGACTACATCAACGCTCACGGCACCTCGACTCCTCTTGGCGATGCCATGGAGACCAATGCCGTGAAGTACGCTCTTGGGGATCATGCCTACAAAGTGATGATAAGCTCGAACAAGAGCATGTTCGGTCACTGCCTGGGAGCCGCCGGAGCTCTCGAGGCCGCCGCTACGGTGCTCTGCATGGAAGCAGGCATGGTCGCTCCCACGATCAACCAGGAAGAGAGCGACCCGGCCTGCGATCTCGACTACGTGCCGAATGTCGCCCGTAAGGCTGAGGTGGACGTCGCTGTGTCCAACAGCTTCGGCTTCGGCGGGCATAACGCCTCAATAGTATTGCGCAGGTGGCATGGCTAAATACGTAACAATAAAAGTTGCCCGCAAAGAGCCGTCGCCCGAGCCACAGGCCGCGGGCGAGCAGTGCAAGAACTGCAACGCCGCTCTTCAGGACGGCGAACTCGAGAGACATCTGCGGGTCTGCCCTCACTGCTCGTTCCACTATCCGATGCCATCACACGAGCGGGTCGCCTCGCTCGCCGACAAGGGCACGGTCACCTTCGTGGGCGAAGACGTTCGCGCGGTCGATCCGCTCGAGTTCTTCGACCTGCGCCCCTATCCCGATCGCATGGCCGAGGCCCAAAGGGGCACCGGTCTGAGTGAAGCCTTCCTGGCGGCAACCTGCAAGATCGCGGGTAGACCGGCGGCCATCGGAGTGCTCGACTTCAAGTTCCTTGGCGGTTCGATGGGTTCCGTGGTCGGCGAGCGGTTCTACCGGCTCTCCCGCGCGGCGCTGGAGGCCAAGGCTCCTCTGATCGTTGTGGCCGGCTCCGGTGGAGCCCGCATGCAGGAGGGTCTGTTTTCGCTCATGCAGATGGCGAAGACGGTCGTGTCGGTTCAGGATCTCGGCAAGGCGGGCCTCCCCTACTTGACCATCCTCACGCATCCAACGACCGGCGGCGTGTTCGCGAGCTTCTCGACGGTGGCCGACGTCATCCTCGCCGAGCCGGGGGCCGTGATGAGCTTCGCCGGACCGCGCATCATCGAGCAGACCATCCGCGAGAAGCTACCTCCGGGATTCGGGTCGTCGGAATCGCAACTGAGTCATGGCCAGGTGGACATGGTGGTCGACCGCAGGGAGATGAAAGAGCGCGTTGTCCGCGTGCTGACTCTCCTCACGGGAGGTGAGAACGTTGGCTGATCGTCTGACCCCCGAGGCCGCGTGGGAGGTCGTTCTGCTGGCCCGCCATCAGGACCGTCCACAGACTTTCGACTACATCAACACTTCTCTGCCCGACTTCCTGCCTTTGAGCGGCGACCGGCTGCACGGCGACGACAAGGCCGTCATCGGCGGCATGGCCACGCTGGGCAAGTATCGGGTCATGCTCATCGGGCACCAGAAGGGGCACTCGCTCAAGGAGCGGCAGGAGCACAGATTCGGCATGACCAGTCCTGAGGGCTACCGCAAGGGCATGCGCCTCGCGCGCCTAGCCGAGAAGTTCGGGCTGCCGGTAGTCACGCTCGTCGACACGCCCGGTGCGTATCCCGGCAAGGATGCCGAGGAAGGCGGCCAGGCGGCGGCGATCGCGCGCAGTATCGAGACTTTCGCGATGCTGAACGTGGCCACCGTTACGGTCATCCTCGGCGAAGGTGGCTCGGGCGGCGCGCTGGCTTTGGCCCTGGCCGACCGGGTGCTCATGCTCGAGAACTCCATCTACTCGGTCATCTCGCCCGAGGCCTGCGCGGCGCTCGTATGGCGCGAGTCCACCGAGGGCCCCCGTGCGGCGGCAGCGCTGCGTGTGGGCGCCCGGGGTCTCTTCGATCTTGGCTTGATCGACGAGGTCATCGACGAGCCCGAGGGTGGCGCCCAGAACGACCATCAGTTGGCTGCCGCGCGAGTCATGGAGGCTATCGAACGATCACTCGACCAGTTCGTGCCTCTCGACCCGGTCGAACGGCTTCATCTACGGCATGAGAAGTACGTGAAGATGGGACGCTACGCTATCGCCAGTTCCAAGTAGGGCCGCCACGCATCGGGCACCACCCGCTGGGCCGCGAGCACGAAGTCGCACGGAGCGGGTGGTCTGGGCATGCGCGACGGCGCCATGCCCACCTCTGAGAGCAGGTTGGCGCCTTTGCGAACGTTGCAGGCCGAGCACGACGTGATCATGTTGTCCCACGAGTTGGCGCCTCCTCGGCTACGTGGAACCATGTGGTCGATGGTCAGGTGGCGGGTGCTGCCGCAGTACTGGCACCGGTAACCGTCGCGAGCTAGGATCGCCCTACGTGACAGGCGCCGTCCCTCCGGCCTGGGTACGCGGGCGTATTCGTTCAGGCGGATCACTATGGGCGCCGCCAGGGCGGCCTTCTCGGAGTGGATGAGCTGCCCCGATGTTTCGAGACTCACCGCTCTGCCCTTGAGCAGCAGAACGAGAGCCCGGCGCAACGAACACACGTTGACCGGTTCGTACGTAGAATTCAGTACGAGCACCTGACGGAACATACTCAACCCCCGGTGCGGCAGTCTGACCTATTGTAGCTGTAAAATCCTGCCATGGAACACGAGGACCTCTTCGGTGCCAGCTTGAAGGCCGACCTATCGGCCAATGCCCCTCTCGCCGCGCGCATGCGTCCGCGTCGCTTGGCCGACGTCGTGGGGCAAGACCATCTTCTGGGAGACGGAGCTGCGCTCCGGGTGGCCATAGCCACCGGTACGCTGGGCTCCATGATCTTCTTCGGGCCTCCGGGCACCGGCAAGACCACGGTCGCCCGCTTGGTGGCGGCAGAGACGGGGTCGTCGTACGAAGAGCTGTCGGCCGTCAGTTCCGGGGTGGCCGAAGTGCGCAAGGCGATCGACCGGGCCCGCGACCGGCGGGCGCAGACAGGTAAGCGCACCATCCTCTTCATCGATGAGGTGCACCGCTTCTCGAAGGCGCAGCAGGACGCCCTGCTCCATGCCGTCGAGGACGGCATCGTCACCCTGATCGGGGCTTCCACCGAGAATCCCTACTTTGAGGTCATCCCGGCCCTCATCTCGCGCAGCGAGCTCTATCAGTTCATGCCGCTCGCCAAAGAAGACATCCGCCGGTTGCTCGATCGAGCCCTCACCGACGTCGACGTCGGCGTTTCCGATGACGTGCGCGAGCTCGTCGCGGCGAGCGGGTTGGGTGATGCCCGGCGGGCCTACGGCATTCTCGACCGCGCCTTGGTGCTCGCCCGAGCGAAGTCGTCACCCGCTCTCGACGTGGCTACGGTGGAGCAAGCCGCACAACGCAAGCTCGTTCTGTACGACAAGGGAGCAGACGCCCACTACGATGTGATCTCGGCCTTCATCAAGAGCATGCGGGGGTCGGATCCAGACGCCGCGCTCTACTACCTGGCCGTCATGCTGACCGCAGGTGAGGACCCCAAGTTCGTCGCCAGGCGCATGGTCATCTTCGCCTCTGAGGATATCGGCAACGCTGATCCTCGCGCGCTCGAGGTAGCCATCGCGGTCTCTCGAGCCGTCGAATTCGTCGGTCTGCCTGAATGCCGCATCAATCTGGCGCATGGAGTGACTTACCTGAGCTGCGCGCCCAAGTCGAACGCGTCGTACGCGGCGCTCGAGAAAGCGATGTCGGAAGTCAAGGAGCACGGTGCGCAGGCGCCCCCCGTGGTCCTCAGGAGCACGGGGTATCGAGGGGCCCGTATGCTCGGTCATGGGGTCGGATACGAATATCCGCACGATAGCGGTGGGTATGCCGCCCAGACGTATCTTCCCGAAGGTCTGCTGGGTCGCGAATTCTACGAACCGACGGACAACGGTGACGAGGCGCGCATGCGGCGTTTTCTCGAGCAGATGCGACGCATGCGCAAAGGAGAAGCGCCCAGCGCGCAAAGTTAGCGCCGGTCAAGACATTCGGTCGAAACGCCGATACATCGATTACCAGGACCCGCGACTTGCAGCGAGAATTCATGTCAAACTCGGTTTCGGAGCACTTGGCGTATGCATGTTCCCTAGGCGTACAATCAGTCTGGCCAGGGGGGCTGGTCACGTGGAGATGAAAGGGCCCAAGGAGGGGAATCGCGATGGACGGTACAGGTAGATTCCTTCTGGGAGGTGCACTGGGCGCAGCCCTGGGGTATCTCCTTTCTCAGAAGAACATCCAGAAAGCCCTGCAGACCGCTCTCGCTCCCGCGGGAGAAGCGTCGCATCAGTCCACCGAAACCGCCGGCGAAGCGGCAGTCGCTGAAGCACAGGCTTTTGTCGATGCCTGGCCCGTCGTTGAAGTCCCCGAGATCGAGGTCCCCTCGGCGCCTCCCGCCGATTGGCAGTACATCCCCACACCGCCGGTCGTGGCAGAGCCGGTTGCCGAAGCCCCCGAGGATACCCTCGAGATAGAGGCCCCCGCAGTTGCCGAGGAGCCCATCTACGAGGAACCGCCCGTCGCGGTCGAACCCGTAGCGACCGAGCCGGCCGTCGTGGAACCCGAAGTGGCCGAGCCGGCCGTCACCGATGAGATAGCGGCCGAACCCGTGGTGATGGAGCCTGTCGCGGCCGAACCGGTCGTCACGCAACCCGTGTTCGCCGAACCGGTCGCCCCCGAACCTTTCCCGACCGAGACCATCGACGTGGAACCCGCGGTCGCGCTGTACGAGGTGGTCGCGGAAGCGCCGGTCGTCGAGGAGCCAACCGCCGTCGAGGAACCCGCCGTCGCGGAACCTGTTCTCGAGGCGCCGCCGACCTGGGACGAGCCTGCGGCCACCGCCGCGCCGACCTGGGACCTGCCGGTCATCGAAGAGCCTCCCGCTGCCGACGTCACCCCTGTGGAGCCACCCGTCTGGGAACCGCCCGCGGCCGTGGAGCCTCCGCTCATTGAAGAAGCGCCTGCCGCCGTGGAGCCTCCGGAGTGGACTCCATCGACCGTCGAAGTGCCGCCGGTCGCCGAACCGGTCGCGGCCGCACCACCCGCCTGGGATCTGCCGGCCGCGGTCGAAACGCCGGTTGTGGAGGCGCCCTCTGCATCATTCGCCTGGGATCTGTCCCAGCCTCCCGTGATAGAGCAGCCGGTCGCTGAGGCACCCACCTGGGACCTGCCTGTGATAGATGAGCCGTCGACGCTCGAGGTCGCGGCTGTCGAGCTCCCTGTCTGGGAGCCACCCGCGGTCGTCGAGCCGGCCATGATCGAAGAGGCGCCGGTCGCGATGGAGCCGGGAGGCGTCGAGACACCGGTGGCTGAAGTCCTGCCCGCGGAAGCACCGGTCGAGGAAGCTCCTTTCCAGGAGGCTACCGTCCAGGAGGCTCCGACCTGGGATGAGCCGGCGGCTGCCGCCGCACCGACCTGGGACCTGCCGGTCATCGAGGAACCGCCGACGATCGAAGCTCCGGCAGCCGAGATTCCCGCATGGGAACCGGCGGCAGTCGCCGAAATGCCGCTGGTCGAGGAAGTGCCTTTCGTGGAGCAAGCTCCGATCGTCGAAGAGGCTCCTCTCGTCGTGGAAGCTCCTGTCGTCGAGGTGCCCACGGCCCTTGAGGAGTCCGCTCCGCTCGCGCCGCCGGCCGCGGAAATCCCGTCTCTCGACACCGATTACGGTTGGGATTTCGCGCCGCCTGAACCCAAGCCGGGTATGCCGCCGCTGGCCTCGGTCGTCGAACTCCCGGTGGTGGAGTTGCCCGTAGAGCAAGAGACGCCGGTCGCCGGGTTCACGCTCGAGCCGTCGGTTGTCGAGACTGTCGGTCTCGACACGCCCATCGGGGAGATGCCCGTCGTTGAGGTGCCCGTCATCGACATCCCCGTCGCAGAGATGCAGGTCGTCGAGGAACAGGTTGCCGAGGAGTTCGTCATCGAAGCGCCTGCTATGGAGCAGGTCGTGGTCGAGGAGTTCGTCGTGGAGGCGCCCGCCGTCGAGATGCCCGTAGTGGAGCTTGCTGAACCCACGCCTGTCGACGATCTGAAGGCGCGCATCGAGGAGACTCGCCGTCGCATCCGGCGTGAGCTCGAACAGCCATTCATCTCCAAAGGACCGCAGGCGCCCGAGGCGGATTGGACCATCAGCCCGGTTCTGCCCGTCTCGGAACCCCCCGTCGAAGTAGAGGCATCATTCAACGCGACTCCCACTGTTGAGATGGCTCCCCCTCTCGAGGTAGTGTCGCCGATCGATCTGGAGACGCCCATCGTCATGGAGCCGCCGGCTTTCATGGAGCCGCCGGTCGAGACTCCGATGCCCATCGACATGGCGCCGCCCATCGAGACGCCGCCGGTCGTCGAAGCGCAGCCGATCGTGGAGATGCCCCCCATCGACGAGGCGCCTCCGGTCGTCGAGATGATGCCGGCCGACGTCGCACCTCCGGCGCCGCCGATCCTCGACACACGCGCGGTCTCAGATTCGAAACTCCCAGTCGAGACCGCTCCCGAGGATGAAGAGGAAGCCGCTGAGCAGCCCGGAACTGCACAAACACCGTCACTGGAAGAGGTCTTCAACGACGAATCCGAGGACGATGCGGACTTCGACGCCGGTCTCAACGAGGAGCCGGTGGACTACGACTCCATGAAGAACAGGATCGAGATGACGCGCAGCAGACTCAAGGCGAAGGCCTTCGACGCGATGATGTCGGGCGAGTCGGCGCTGCTCGGGCGTGACCCGGCCGACTTCGAGCGCAAGAAGATAACGCCGAAGGTCGACAGCGAAGTCAACGATACGATCGAGACCAGCCTGCGCGAAGAGGAGTAGCGGGAGCAACCGCGCCCCTCAGACCGGTCTCCCGAACGGATGGCCTCCCCGAAGGCCGGCGGCCGGCTACGAGCTGAATCTGCCGCTGTCGTCGTCGGTCGGAGGCAGAAAGTCCTCCTCCTGGTGAGTGGCTCTCGGCACGTGGAGCGGTCTGCGGAAGAGATTGCGCAGGTCAGTCCAGCCCGCATCGCGGGACCCCTCGACGATCTCGAGGAAGCCCTTGACCTTGGCGTCGAGGTTATCGACGTGATGGAGCACCAGGGCCTCGATGGTCTTCGGACGCTTGGGTGAACCCCACTCCAGTTCACCGTGGTGGCTGATGATGCAATGCAGCAGCTGCTGGAGCTTCGTGGCCGGAAAGCCTGGCAACTCCTTGGCCTTTTCAGACACGAGCAGTACTCCCTGGGTGACGTGGCCCAGAAAGTGTCCCTCATCGGTGAAGTCGATAGCCGTCTCAAAGGAGAGTTCCCGGGTCTTGCCGACGTCGTGAAGCAGGGCGGCCGTCAGCAGGAGGTCGCGATCGACGCGGCCGTACTGCTGGCCGACAAAGTCGCACATCTCGGCGACGGCCACGGTGTGCTCCATCAAGCCACCGAGATAGGCGTGGTGGTAGACCTTGGCCGCCGGAGCGGACGTGAAACGCTCGTAGAACTCGGGGTCTTCGAAGAGCGCACGCAAGAGCGCCCCGTAGTCGCGGTCGGTGACCGAGTCGAGGTGGAACTGCAGAAAGCCTTTCAACTCGTCGACATCGCGGTAGGTCACAGGCAAGAAGTCGCGCGGGTTGGCGACTCCTGAGGGGGAACAACAGACTCGCGTGGCCTCAAGCTGGGCCTTGCCCTGATATTCGGTGACTCGGGCCGCGATTGCGACCAGGTCTCCGGATTTCAGACCCGCCTCCATGGAGTCGACCTCCCACACCGTGCAATCGACAGTGCCGGTGCGATCTGACAGGCGTAGCTTGTAGAAAGGCTTGCCCGCCTTGGTCTGCCTTGTCTCCTTGCCCGCCAGTAGGTAGACCCCCTCGACCGACTTGCCGGGTGTCAAGTCGCGCACGGCGACACGTGCCGATCGCGCCTGCCGCGAAGAGTCTCCTCCAGAAGTCAACGACCCAAGGTCGAGTTGATCGTCGTTCAAAGCGCCCTCATTTCGAGTATCCCAGCCTCGTCATTGTACCCGAGCTACCGGACAGGTCGGTCGCGACGCCGGCAGGTCGCCACCGGGCACGATCAACCCTCAATGCGGCATGAACGGCACGTGGCTGGTGCCGCGGGCCTTGTGCTTGTAGAAGAAGAGGGCGGGTATGACGGCCACCGCGACGACGATCGCGGCAATGAGGAAGAACTCGCCAAAGACCGTGTGCGCGGCGGCTTTGGTAGCCGCCGAGGCCGCATCCTTCATGGCCTGCCACTCGGCGTCGCTGAGACCCGAAGGCCTGATGATGGGCGTGCTGATATCGGCGGCAAGAACATTGAAGCGACGCACAGCCCACGAGCTGAGGGCCGACAGTCCGACAACCATGCCTACCATTCTCGAGACGGTGACGAGCGCCGAGCCGGTCGCCATCCAACGAGGGCCGGCGGAAGACGTGACGCTGGCGCCGATGGGCCCGATGACGAGCCCGAAACCAAGACCGCTGATGATGAGATCGCGCGTGAGCTGGAACTGACCTGGGTCCAGCGGCCAGCGGCTGACGAGCAGGTACCCCCCCGCAGCGATCAGGAAGCCCAAGACCGCCGTGATCCGATAGCCGAGCAGGTCGGCCAGCCAGCCTCCGATGACCGCTCCCACCGGGATCATCAGCGTGAATCTGATCAGCAGCAGGCCACCCTCGATCTCGGTCATGCCAAAGAGGGTATAGGCGTAGAGGGGTATCTCCACCATGCCGATAATGAGCGCGGCTCCCACGAGCAGGTGGGCGATGTTGGCCGCCGCGAACGCGGGTCGCTTGAAGAAGCCAAGCCAGACCAGCGGACGCTCGTGCCCCCGTTCGTACAAGACGAAGAGCACAAAACACACGCCGGCCGCCGCAAGCCAGGGCCACTTGACCGGGGTCGCCGCCTGCGCCGCGTTCGCATCGATGGTCTGCGTCCCGGTTCCGAGGCCCAAGGTGACGCCGGCCAGTGCGAGGGCCATGAAGACGGCGCCAAGGTAGTCCACCCGGCCGCGTTGCCACCAGCGCCGTTTGCCCGCCGACTGCTCGCGAGCTCCCCGTTCCTCGATTTCCGCCAATCGGGCGTCGGCCATGGCTTGTTCGGCCTGCGCGGTGGCCGCATAGCCAAGTCCGGGCTTCAAGAGGAGCCAGGTGGCCGCCATGAGGACCACGCAGAGAGGGATGTTGACAAGGAAGATGAGCCGCCAGCTCCACAGCGCCGTCAGGCCGGCCCCGTAGATGGGGCCGAGAACGCCACCAGCTTCGGCCGCCCCCCCGATGATGCCGAGTACCAACGCCCTTCTGCCCGGGGGGAACATGTCGGCGGCCGCGGCCATGGCGATCGGCACCAACGCGCCGCCGCCCGCGGCCTGCACCACTCGAGCCACGATGAAGAACCCGAGATGCGACAGCACCACGCAGAACGCGCTCCCCACGAGGAAGAGCACGAGGGCGACGATCGCCATCGGGCGGCGCCCCCAGACGTCGGCCAGCCGGCCGAAGAGGGGCATCGCCACGGTGTAGCCGAGCAGGTAGCCAGTGATGATCCAGCCCGCGTCGTTGAGGTCGCGCACGCTGATATAGAACGACCGCATGATCGAGGGCATGACGGTGAGAACCATGGTCTGATCGAGCGCGGCCACGAAGACAGCGATGCAGAGCACCACCATGGCATAGATCGTCCGGCGGGAGTGCTTCCTCGTCACGGCCGGCGTTTCGGCCGCTTGCCCGGGCGCGTCTATTGCGGCGCCTCGACGGTCACCGACGAATCAAGGTTGGAGAGCACGATGCTACGCCAGTAGTCTTTGGTCTCTTCCTCGGTCGCCGCTCCATAGATATCGACCTCGTAGACCAAGCTGTCGTCGACGCCGATGTAAAGGTCGGTCGGGAAACTGGGGGTCACGCCGAGGTCGACCAGACCGGCGATGGCCTTCACCTCGGCATCGGCCACCTTGCCCTTGAGGTGGTAGGTCTTGACCCCGGCCTTGCTCTCCACACCCTCGTAGGTGACCTCAGTGATCTCGTCGAGGATGCGGATGGTGCCGGC
>JAKAHF010000536.1 GCA_021815245.1 Actinomycetes bacterium | reverse complement strand
GCCGACGTGGCCCTCGCGCTGGTGCCTCCGAGCGACCGCGATGTGGCCGAGCTGCCCGATCTTCTGCGGGCAAAGCGCATCCTTGGAGCGTTCCGCGGCTTTCCCGCTGTCGACCGTGAAGCCCTGGCCGTCGTCGTACGGGCCGTGTCTCAGATCGCTCTCGATTTCCCCGAGGTGTGTGAGATCGACATCAACCCGCTCTTGGTGGAAGGGGGCACGCCCATCGCGGCCGATGCCCTGGTCGTATTCGGATCGGCGCAGGAAGTCGCCGCCGCCAACGGCTCCACCTCTGTCGTTCGCTCCTGCGGGCCCACGGCCGCTCCCGCGCCGCGGGGATTCCCCCTCGACCTGAGGGCCGTGTTCACTCCGGCCTCGGTGGCCATCATCGGGGCGTCAGATGACATCCTCAAATGGGGCGGCTCGGCGCTTCGCAGCCTGCTCGACGGAGGCTACAAAGGCGCGATCTACCCTGTGCATCCACGCGGAGGCACCTTCTGGGGCATCGAGGCCTACACGTCGATTGCCGACACGCCTGAGGCTCCCGACCTGGCGCTCATGGCTGTCGGAGGGCAGCAGGTCAAGGCCGTGCTCGAGGATTGCGGCAAACGCGGCGTACGCGCGGTGGTGGTGCTGGCGGCGGGTTTCTCCGAGACCGGGGCACAAGGCGCCGCGCTCGAGCGTGAAGTGCTCGAGATAGCCTCTCGCTATCAGATGACCCTCGTCGGCCCGAACTGCATCGGGCTGATGTCGAACGAAGCCGCGTTCCACGCGACCGGTTTCGTCCAGCTCCATCCGCCCAAGGGACGGCTGAGCTTCATCACCCAATCGGGGAGTCTGGCGGCCGGTGTGGTGTTCACGTGCGAACGGTGGGATATCGGTCTCGAGAAGTTCATCAGCGTAGGCAACGAAGCCCAGGTGAACGCTTTCGACGTGCTCGACTACCTGCGCGACGACCCCGACACCAAGGGCATCATGCTCTACCTCGAAGGCATCGAGGATGGGCAGCACTTCTTCGAGGCCGCGCGCGCGACGACGCCGACCAAGCCGGTGATCGTACTGCGGGGCGGCATCACCGAGTCGGGCGGCAAAGCCGCCGCTTCGCACACGGGGGCCATGGCCGGCTCCGCCGCCGTCTACCAGGCCGCCGCGCGCCAGGCTGGTGTGGTCACCTGCCGCAACGTGCCCGAGCTGGTCGAGACGGCCGCCTGCCTCACCTACCTGCCATTGCCCAAGGGCCGGCGCGTCGCCATCCTCACCAACGGAGGCGGACCGGGCGTGCTGGCCGCCGACGAAGCCGCACTGCACGGTCTGCAGTTGGCGACCGTCCCGCCGGAGCTCATAGCCGAGATGGACACGTTGCTGCCGCCCTTCTGGAGCCGACGCAACCCACTCGACTGTGTCACCGCAGCGTTCGGCGATGTGGGCCTCAAAGTGATAGACCTCGTGACCCGGTGCGACTCCGTCGATGCCGTGGTCGCCTTCGGATTCATCGCCGTGCCGAGCGTGCTCGATCAGGGTCGCGAGAAGCTGGTGTGCGGCGAGTGCAACGGCTTCAACGATTGGGAGCTGTCGTGGATGGAACGGGTCGCCGCCCTCATGGAGGAGACCGGCAAACCCATCATCCCGGTGCCGGCGGGCCCCATCTACGGGTCTCATCTCGACTTCGGGCGGCGCTACCGTCCGGTGCTGCTGTCGTCGGCCGGTTCCGCGATGCGGGCTCTCGACCGCATGGACTGGTATCGCACGTTCCGCGCCGGCGGAGGTGCCGATCAGGGGTAGATGAAACGCTTCCCACACAGGTTGCTCCATTGGTACGGGGTATAATCCTTTCGCGCAAAGCGACTGAAAGAAAGAGGGAGATATGGCGGATCTTTTCAGGCTCGACGGTAAGGTCGCGGTCGTGGTCGGCGGTGGCGGCGGCATCGGCAAGGCTCTTGCGCTGGGTCTCGCCCGGCAGGGGGCCGATGTGGCTCTCGCCAGCCGCAACTTGGAGAAACTGCAGGCCGTGGCCGATGAGCTCGCGGCTGATGCCGAGGTCAAGACCAAGGTCAAGGCTTTCCAGATGGATAGCACCGACGAGGCGAGCGTACAGAAGGCTTGCAAGCAGATCGTGGCCGACATGGGCACGGTCGACATCCTGGTCAACTCCCAGGGCCAGAACATCAAGCAGCCGTTCGAGGACCAGTCGATCGACAACTGGAACACCCTCTTCGACAACAACGTCAAGGGCGTCATGCTGTGCTGCCGCGAGTTCGGCAAGGTCATGCTCGAGAAGGGCAAGGGCAAGATCATCAACATCGGCTCTGTGGCGGGCGACCGCGGCGTTCCGCTCGCCGGCAACGTGGGCTACTGCTCCAGCAAGGCAGCCGTGGGCAACCTCACCCGCATGCTCGCCTACGAGTGGGCTCCAAAGGGCATCAACGTCAACGCCATCGGCCCATCGGTCATCTTCACGCCGATGATGAAGAACGCGCTGCCGCCGGAAGTGCTGGCCGGCGCAACCAAGCTTCATCCGCTGGGCCGCGTCGCCGAGCCCGAGGAACTCATGGGCACCTGCATCTATCTCGCGTCTGCCGCATCCGACTACATGACCGGGCAGGTCGTGTACGTCGACGGCGGCCGGAGCTGCACGGCGTAGGAATCGGCTGATCGCTCGAAGGCATCGCCGTCTCGATGACGGCTCGCTCCGGAGGCGGCGCCCCGAACGTGGACCAGGGGCGCCGGCTCCGCACCTTTCGGCATCGGGCGACATGAACACGGCCGATCCCGGCGAGGAACAGGCAGGTTGAGACTCCGTCGCGGGGTGGTGCCGGCACCACCGGATGGTGGCAGTGCCACTACAATCGGTCGCCCAGGAGGGCGCATGGAAACGACGCTCGAGACATCACAGCGTGTGTTGGTCGCAGCCAGGCGGCTGTTCTTCGCGCGCGGTTTCGCCAAGACACAGCTGCGCGCCATCGCCTCCGAAGCGGGGACGAGCGAAACCGGCGTGCTGCGCTTCTACCCCAGCAAGACCGTGCTCCTGCGGGCGG
>JAKAHF010000535.1 GCA_021815245.1 Actinomycetes bacterium | reverse complement strand
GGCAGTGTCGTTCATCGGCAAAAAGAAATCGGGCAAGACGACCGTGGTGCTGGGCGTCATCAAAGAACTGCGCAGCCGTGGCTACCGGGTGGCCGCCCTCAAACACGATACCCATGGTTTCGAGGTCGACGTGCCGGGCACCGACTCCTACCGCATGCGCGAGGCCGGGGCGGAGATCGTCGGCATCTCGTCGCCCGACAAGTACGTATGGCAGTGCAACACCGACGATGAGCGCCCGCTCGAGCATCTGGTGCGCCAGATCGCCGAGCCGATAGACCTCGTGATCACCGAAGGCTTCAAGAAGCAGGACGCGCCCAAGATCGAAGTCTCACGCAGAGCCCGCAGCAGCGAGTTGGTGAGCACGCCCGACGAACTCATAGGCATCACGAGCGACCAGGCGTTTCCGGATTATGCCGTGCCGCAGTTCGCGCTCGACGACTTCCCCGGCTTGGCCGGGTTGATCGAAAAGCGTATACTCGGCTCAGTATAACGCTCGACTCGCTCGAGCGGCTTCGGAAAGGTGCGCACGTGAACCCGCCCGCAGGTCAGAACGTCGATTACCTGCGCCTGTCGGTCACCGACCGGTGCAATTTTCGCTGTGTGTACTGCATGCCCCCCGAAGGGGTGGCATTCAAGCCGCACGACGACATCCTCTCCTATGAAGACATGGCCTTCTTCGTGAAGGCCGCTTCGGAGTTGGGCATCACCAAGGTGCGCATCACCGGTGGCGAGCCGCTGGTGAGGCGTGGGCTGCCGGGGTTCGTCGGGCTCTTGCGATCGAATCCGGCGATCAAGGATATCTCGCTTACGACCAACGGCGTGCTGTTGCCGCGCTTCGCCCAGGAACTCAAGGCCGAGGGGCTTGACCGGGTGAATATCAGCCTCGATTCTCTCGACCCTGAGCGCTTCAGGGCGCTTTCGCGCGGCGGCTCGCTCGAAGAGGCTCTCGCCGGCATCGAAGCGGCGCTTCGTTGCGAACTCAACCCGGTCAAGCTGAACGTCGTGATGCTGCCCGAGGTCATGAGCGAACTGCAGGCCTTCGTCGACCTGACCAAAGACAGGCCTCTGCACGTGCGCTTCATCGAGTGGATGGAGGTAGGGGGTTGCGGCCCCCGCGGCACAGGTGACTCGGTCACCAAGGCCGACTTGCTTGACGCTCTGCAGGCGCTGGGGGTGCGCGGATACGGCCAGTTCGGTCCGGTCACGGCTCCTCCGGGAGGATGGGGTCCGGCGCACTACTACCGCTTTCCGGGACACGCCGGCACCATCGGCTTCATCGGTTCGGTGTCGGACCACTTCTGCGGCGAGTGCAACCGTCTGAGGCTGACTTCTGACGGCAAGTTGAAGAACTGCCTCTTCTCCAGCCACGAGATCGACGTCAAAGCCGCCGTTCTGGCTCGTGACATCGACATGGTGATGGCTGTGATCAGTGAATCGTTGGAGGCGAAGACTTTCGACAAGAACGTGCTGCCCGGCAAGACGGCCCGGGGCATGTCGCAGGTGGGAGGCTAGCGTGGGTGGCATCGAAGACCCCGCGCCGGCGGCTCCGGCCGGCGGAGCTCGTCTGAGCCACGTCGACGGCAGCGGCAACGCCCGCATGGTCGATGTGGGCGGCAAAGACTCGACCCGGCGTACAGCCCGGGTGGGCGCCAGGGTGTGGATGGCGCCCGAGACGCTCCGATTGCTCCAGGAGCAGGCGCTGCCCAAGGGCGACGTGCTGGCTGTCGCCAAAGTGGCGGGGATCATGGCCGCGAAGCGGACGTCGGAACTGGTGCCGCTGTGCCATCCCATCGCGCTGACCCAGGTAGACCTATCGTTCGCGGTGGCCCCCGATGAGCCGCGCCTCGATATCGAGTGCGTCACGCGCACCGAGGACCGCACCGGGGTCGAGATGGAAGCACTGGTCGGCGCGGCCATCGCCGCGATCACCATCTACGACATGTGCAAGGCGGTCGACCGGGGCATGATCGTCGGCGATCTGCGCCTGCTCGAGAAGACGGGCGGCAAGGAAGACTACATCCGCGACGAGACTGACGCTGCCGCGGCGGTTGCCGCCGGGCCGGCGAGCCCGGTCCACGGATCGTCATCGCTCGCCGGCACGGTCGTCGCCGTCAATATCAGTGAGGCGAAGGGCGAGCGCAAGACCCCCGTGCCTGAAGTGACGCTTCGCGCGGAGCACGGCATCGAGGGCGACGCGCATGCGGGTGCGTGGCACCGCCAAGTGAGCCTGCTCGCACAGGAGTCGATAGACAAGATGCGCGACATGGGTCTCGATGTAACGGCGGGTGACTTCGCCGAGAACATCACGACCACCGGCCTCGACGTGGCCTCTCTACCCCTCGGCACGACGCTCCAGCTCGGTGAGGCCCTAGTGGAGGTCACTCAGATCGGCAAGGAGTGCCACGCCCGGTGCGCCATCTACCATCAGGCGGGCGACTGCGTGATGCCGCGCGAAGGCATCTTCGTGCGAGTGCTCGTGGGCGGCAGAGTGGCGGCCGGTGACGCCGTGGTCGTGAAGGCCTGGGGTCTCGGTGCGACCGGAGTCGGGGCAAGCGTGATCGGCACCGCGGCCGATCCGACGAAGCCGGGCTTCAAAGGAGCGGGCTCATGACAGGTCATGCCCCCGGCGGCCGTCCGATCAGAGCCGCGGTGATAACGCTGAGCGACAAAGCGAGCGTCGGGCTGCGCGCCGACGCCTCGGGCCCCACGCTGGTCAGCCTGCTCGCCGAACTCGGAGCGCACGTCGGCGAGCCCGTGGTGATCCCCGACGACAGGCGGCTCATCGAGCAGACTCTTGCCGATCTGGCCGACAGCGGTGAGATCGACTTGATTCTGACGACCGGCGGCACCGGTCTGGCGCCGCGCGATGTCACCCCCGAGGCGACGCTGGCCGTCGCCGACCGGGTGGTTCCTGGTTTCGCCGAGGCCATGCGGGCCGCGTCTCTCGCCGTGACGCCTCACGCGATGCTCAGCCGGGCCGTCTCGGCTGCGCGCAAGAAGACCCTGATCGTCAACATGACCTGCCGTCCCAAA
>JAKAHF010000534.1 GCA_021815245.1 Actinomycetes bacterium | reverse complement strand
TCGACGAACGCGATCTCGCGGTGCTCATGTCGTCGCACTTTCCCAATCACGCGTTCGCCTGCGCCTCGAAGGTTGCGCTGATACGCCAAGGCCGCATGGTGAGCCTTGGCACTCCCGAAGCGGTGCTGACCGAACGCAGCATGGAGGATATCTACGGCATAGCGGTGCGCATTCTCGAGGCCGACCCCGTCTCCGACCCAGGTCTGAAAGCCTGCGTGGCTCGTCGCGTGGGGTGAACCGTCTCTTGCGGCAGTCCTGCGCCTTCGTTATACGGCAAATAGTATTACGACCCAAAGAGAGGACCCAAATCACATGAACGCGTTTCGCAGATGTACAGCGCCGGCCTGTCTGATCGTGCCGCTGCTTCTCATGCTCCTGGTGCTTGCCGCCGGATTGTTGGCTGGTTGCGGCTCGTCAGAGGGGGTAGCCACGACCATTCCGGCGGCGACAGCGACCGGCCCTGCAGCGCCGTCGACCACCCCGGGGGACCCGGTGACCTTCACCGATCAGGCCGGACGCGCGGTGACCATTCCGGCGGTCATCGACACGGTGTACGGCACCAGCCCGATCGCCACCAACCTGCTGTACATGCTGGCTCCCGACAAGCTGGCAGGCTGGAACTTCGAGCCTGTGACCGTCGAGAAGCAGTACCTGCTGCCGCAGTACGCGAGCCTGCCGAATCTGGGGGGGTGGTACGGCAAGAACAACACGGGCAGCATCGAGGAGATCATCAAGGTGGCGCCCGACATCATCCTCAATGTGGGCACGATCGACGATACCGCCAAGGCGCAATCGGAGAAGATTCAGGAACAGTTGAAGATCCCGGTGGTGATGGTCGACGGGTCTCTCGTGAACAGCGGCGACACTTTCAGGTATGTGGGCGCGTTGCTCGGGGTGGAGGAGAGAGCCGAGGAGTTGGCCGCCTACTGTGACGGGGTCATCCAAGAGGCTGAGGCGAACGCCGCGCAACTCTCCGAATCTCAGAAGGTCGCCGTGTATTACGCCGAGGGCAACAAGGGTCTCAACACCGATCCGTCGGGTTCGATGCATACAGAAGTGCTCGACCTTCTCGGGGCCGTCAACGTGGCCCAGGTCAGCAACGCCTCAGGCTACGGCATGGCCGACGTCTCGCTGGAGCAGGTTGTCGCCTGGGATCCGGCGGTGATTCTCGTAGCGAGCGACCCGACACAGGAGACGGCGGTCTGGCAACACGTCACGTCGAGTTCCGACTGGTCGGTGATCGCGGCTGTGAAGAACAACGCTGTCTACCAGATCCCTCATGGCCCGTTCGACTGGTTCGACCGGCCGCCGTGCACCGCCCGCATCCTGGGTATCCGCTGGGTCGGCTCCCTGCTCTACCCCGATCTCTGTCAGTACGACATGAAGGCCGAGGTGCGGAAGTTCTATGAGCTCTTCTACCAGATCGATCTCACCGACGAGCAGCTCGCCGCGTTGACCGTCAACGCCGGCGTGAAGTAGGCGAAAGGAAGAGACATGCAAGACTTTGAACAGCAACTCGACGCGGCCAGGATGTTCCACGGGCATCTGTGCCACGGCATGGTGCTCGGGGTGCACCTGGCCAGGTACGGATGCCGGAGCCTGGGCATCGACGATCCTCGCAGCTACCGCGACCTCGTGGTGTATGTGGAGATGGACCGGTGCGCCAGCGACGCCGTGGCGGTGGTGACGGGCGTGACCCTCGGGCGGCGCCGCCTGAAGTTGGTGGACTACGGCAAGATGGCGGCCGTGTTCGTCGATCTCGCCACCGACCGGGCGGTGCGTATCGCCCCTCGCTCGACCGTGCCGTTCGCCGGCCATGACGTCGACCCGGTAGAGTTCTGGCGGGGCTGGACCGAGGAGCAGTTGTTCACGTGCACTCCCGTCGACATGATGGTCCCTGAGGCCGACCGGCCCGGCCCACCGTTGCATAGCGCGATATGCGCCGAGTGTGGAGAGACCATTCGCGACCGGCGCGAGGTGGAGCGCGACGGTCGCACGCTCTGCCGGGGCTGCGCCATGGGGACCTACTACGGGGCGATGGAGTGACTCACAACACCATGGCGTCGGGCTGTTCTGCGCCGCCGTAGCGTTGGCGGCAAGAATGCCGAAATCGGGCCTTGTTTCGACTTGTCTGCCGTATGAAAGGCGTGCGATAATCTCGCCTGTTCGCGGGGACGTAGTTCAGTTGGTTAGAACGCCGGCCTGTCACGTCGGAGGTCGCGGGTTCGAGTCCCGTCGTTCCCGCCTCAGTGCCCATGAGGCACTGCGGCACGAGGCGCTGTCGCGTCGCGCGTGCCGTGCCGCGACCAGCACCCGCGGTTCCCCGTGGCGGGATAGCTCAGTTGGTAGAGCACATGACTGAAAATCATGGTGTCCCCGGTTCAAGTCCGGGTCCCGCCACCTCCGGAACTGCCGACTCCCAGCGCAGCTGGACGGCCGGCTCGATTCCGTAGACCTTGAACGTCAAGCGCTCAGACGTCGCGGTGATGCTCTCGAAGACGCCGGCAAGTAGCTGCTTCTGTTCCGCGAGCGTCGCGGCCTCCCAGTAGCGCTCGAGGTCCACTCCCTGCAAGTACTCCCTGGCCTCACGCCACTCCGCTACCGCCGTCCGCCCCTTCATCTTCGCCTTCAGCGTCGCTATCTCTCGGTCGAGCTCTGCCAGCTCCTGCTGCAGCTCTCCCGCCTTCGCTCTCAGAGCCGGTGCCAGTTCATCCGCGTCGATCATGGCGTCGAGCGTCTTATCGAGCCTACGGGCCGCCGTCACTCTTCGCTTGGCTGCTTCCGCCAGTTGCTCCGCATCCAGGTCGCCCTCTTCGCGCTTCTTGCGCTCCGCCTCCACCTCTCGCTCGAACCTGGGCGACTCCGCCAGGAGCTGCAGGCAGGCGAGCATGGTGTTCACCGCGTACGAGTAGGACCGCTCCCAGCCGCAGGTTTCGCACCGGAGCGACGGCGCCCTGTTGCCGGCGTTGTGGTGCAGCCGCATCGACTTGCCGCACGAGCAGCGAACACGGCCCGAGAGGGCAAGCCGCGGGCT
>JAKAHF010000533.1 GCA_021815245.1 Actinomycetes bacterium | reverse complement strand
GTCTGGGCACGCTCCTGCTGTTCGGCACGTGGTCGATCGTCGTTCGCCAGGACACCGACGACGGAGCCGAGGCGAAACTGCTCGACATCGTCGCCAAGGTCCCCGGGCCGGTGGTAGTCGGAGTGCTCATCGACGTCCGTCAGCGGACGTGGATCGAACTCGGCCTGCTCGAGCGCACCCGTCGCGATCGTGCCGCCGAGGGCCGCTTGCTCAACGGAACTCTGCGCGAGGAACTGGCCAATCCCGAGGACTCCTGGCCCCCGGACCTCCTTGACCGGACGGACAAGGCTTGCGCCCACGCCACGCTGGTGCTCGCCCCGGCCGACCCCTACCGCACCGCCGTGGACCGGCTCGAGGAGCGCGGACTTCGCGCCTCCGAGCTCATACAGCCCGGAATCGATGCTTGGCGGGTCCAATACCCGCGAGCCTCCAGCAGAGTACATGCACATCACTCTGATCCCCAAAGATAGAATTCACGGTGTTTCGCTCTGCACCCCTGGAATGCTAGGATTCAAATCAGTGGCGGCGACCCTGCAAACCCTGCCCACTCAGGGGAACCATGCGCAACGCTGCCGTCGTCGTCGAGGCGGGCATGTAGGTAGCGCTTCCGATGGCCTTCCCATCGTCACGCGTCCTTCCCTGACCCTCTTTCTTTTGGGCCTTGCATTCATCGGCTTGGGCATTTCGGTCATGCAGGTGCAGAATCGTGTCCGCTTCTTCCCCGGATTCTTGCAGGCACTTCTCGCGCCCTATGTCAACAACTGCCAGGACGTCTTCACGGGTATGGCGTTGCTGATTGTTGGCCTTCTGCTCGCCGGGGTGGCGGCGCGCCATGGCCCCCTTCGCATCGACCTCAAGCCCTACCTTCCGGTTCCGACGTTCCAACGAGACACATTCGCCGTTGCCAGCGCTGTCCTCGCCTCCCTGGCCGCCACGGTCCTGTTCTGGCGGCTCGGCCACCATCGTCACAGCGCATGGGACGCCAGTCTCCTTCTCCTTGCGCTGTCTCTGTTTGCGTTCGTCGTCCACCGTCTCGACCGGACTCCACAGCGTCCGATATTGAGGCTGACACGCTGGGACTGGATCGTTGCCTTCTCGTTGGCGACGTGCTCCGGTCTGCTCAACTCTATCGATCTGACCAAGTGGACCTTCGCCTTCGTTGGTGACGAGATCTCCTTCTTCGACGCTGCCCGCGACTACGCCAACGGCGCGGCGCTCGATGTCTTCAATCTAAGCAAGGTGTATGACACCCACCCCGCACTCGACAGTATCATTCAGGGACTCCTCATGAGGCTCACGGGCCAGGTCAACGTTTGGGGCTGGCGCTTCAGCGAGGTTCTGGTGCTGTCTTTTACTGTGATACTGGTGTATCTAATTGGACTGACGTTGTTTGGCCGTACGACTGCTCTCGTTGCTGGTGCCTTGATTGGCTGCAGTCATTACCTGATGGCCTTCACACGCATCGCGTATAACAACACGCATATGCTTTTCTATTCAACGCTTCTCATGCTCATGTTGGCACTGGCCTGGCGCACACAACGCCTCGTTTTTGTCTTCCTGACTGGCCTGGCAGCCGGCTTGTGCCTCTATACGTTCCAGGGCGCAATGGTCGTCTGGCTGCCACTTACCCTGCTGCTGCTCATCAACTTCCTTAAGAAGCCGAGTTGGGCGCAGGCGATCGCGCATGCGCTCATGCTTGCAGCGTTTCTTCTGACGGTAGCGCCAGGCCTATTGACCACGCCACTCGGCCACGTGATCCACGTTGCGATCGAGAACAGTCACCGCGAAGCGGCGGCAGTTCACCCATGGTTGGTCGCTCGGATGGGCACTGTCCGCTCCCTTCTCTTCTGGTGGGTCAACCACCAATGGTTTCACCACTACGTGGGCGGACCGGGAGTTGATCGTGTCACCGGAATGTTCTTCGCTGCCGGCATCGGCATCGCTCTGTTTCGCCTGAGGCGTCTCGCAGAGCGGACCGTGCTTGTATGGTTCTTGTCCGGACTACTAGCAATCGCGGCAACAAATTACCTGCCCGAGCCTTCGATCACACGCCTTCTGTTTCTCATGCCACCGATCGCTTTGCTTGCAGCCAACTCGGTCGCCACACTAGAGACGATGCTCCAGGGCATGGTTACGCTGCCGACGAAAGTCAGCCGGTTTGCAATATTGTCTCCACTCCTCGCCGTTGTCATCTGCCTGAACGCCGATCAGCTTTTCGTGATCAGTCCGACACACGTGGCAGCAACACCGCAAACGATGGCGATGAAGGCCGTCCAAGAACACCCGCGGTATACGGTCGTCGAGGTTGGGAGGGTGCCAGATCAGACCATGGCCGAATTGTTCTCCCTTTATCCCTGGCTGTCCTCCCGTTATCGGTTTCTTGCCGTCTCCCAGCTGGACACGCTCCGTAAGGAAGGATCCGCGGTTCACCCACCGATCGTCCTGGTGAGCCAGGGGAATCAGGACTTGGTCCGGCAAATCGCCGCCGAGTTACCGCCCCATTACAAGCTTGTAACTGACCGAGATCCGGCGCGAACTGTGAGTACCTCGCTATTTCTACCAGATCTCAGAGCGAGACCCCACTGAGCAACCAAAGGTCCGCTCCCCAAAGTACAACTAACAATAGCGATGAATGCCCAGTCTCCGTCGAGCTGAACGCCAGCAAGACATTAACGCAGTCAAGGGAGCTCGGCTTCGACGGCGCTCCAGTTAAGACCTTCGTCGATGGCCGGCACGGTGGCTGCGAAGCCAACCTGATCTGCGACCGTCAAGTGCGGCGCCACGAACTGTAGGCAATTCAGGGGCAATCGGCCCTGAAGACTCGCGGGCGCGCGAGGTGCCAGCGGGCGGCGCGGTACTGCAGGCTGGTCCAGAGGACGCCGAGGCCGTAGCGCGTGGAGCGGCCGAAGTTGATCGACGACGAGTCCGCCTCGTACCGCGTCGGGCAGGAGACCTCGCCGACGCGGTAGCCGAAGAAGAGGGCCTGCGCCAGCATCTGGTTGTCGAACACGAAGTCGTCCGAGTTGGTCGCGAGCG
>JAKAHF010000532.1 GCA_021815245.1 Actinomycetes bacterium | reverse complement strand
CTGGCTGGCGTCGTGGGTCGAGGAAAGTCCACCCTCGCCAAGGCAATCGCGACTCGCAGCATCGCCTTTGGGCGCAAGTGCTACGTGCCCGGTGACCCCAAGGGCGAGTGGAGCGCCGTCGCGCGCAGCGTCGGGGGTCAGGCGATCGAGCTCGGCGGGACCTCGGCGCGGCTCAATCCCTTGGATGAGGGTCCGAGGCCAGCGTTCCTCGCGAGCGCTGACGGTGGGCAATCGACGCTGTCCGACCAAGCTTGGGCCGACGTGGTGCGTCAGCGCCGGCGCGATCTACTTCGATCCCTCGGTGAAGCGGCGCTCGGTCGGGCCATGGCGCCGGTCGAAGCGACCGCGCTCTTCGCCGCCCTCGACGAAGCGGTCGCCACCAACGACGTGGCGACCCTGCCCCAGGTCGTCGCTTCCATGTTCGATCCCCCGCGCGACGTCGTTGGCTCCAGTCGCGCCCAACTCCTCGAGGACGGACGCGAGGTCGCCCACGCGGTCAATCGGCTGGTCGCGGGGGACCTGGGGGGTCTCTTCGACGGGCCCTCCACGGTGCGCTTCGACCCGGATCTGCCCATGGTGAGTCTCGACCTCAGTCGCATCGCGGGCTCGGACGCGAAGATAGCCATGGTCATGGCGTGTGCGAGCTCATGGATGGAGAGTGCGATCCAGGATCCCTCGGGTGGCCCGCGCTGGGTCATCTACGACGAGGCGTGGCGGGTCTTGAAGCAGCCGGCCCTGCTCGCGCGCATGCAGAGCCAGTGGAAGCTCTCTCGGGCCATGGGACTAGCGAACCTGCTGGTGATTCACCGACTGAGCGACCTCGACGCCGTTGGAGAGCGAGACTCCGAGGCGCGAAACCTCGCGCTCGGGCTGCTCGCGGACTGTTCGACCAAGGTCATCTACGCCCAGGAATCGGGTGAGGACGTAAAGACTGGCGCGGCCCTCGGTCTGTCCTCGACCGAAACCGACCAACTCGCGAGCCTCGCGCGCGGCGAGGGACTCTGGCGCATTGGTGAACGATCCTTCGTCGTACGCCATATCTGCACGCCGAATGAATTGTCCCTGTTCGATACGAACCAGCGAATGGTGGGTTGATCGTGGCAACGAACTCGCGCTACGGACCGGACGACTTGGCCCTCGGGGCGATCGGCGTGCTCGTCGTCGGGTTTCTCCTGCTCGCCGGAGGGGGACTACTCGCCGCGTTGCTCTCGGGCCACGGACTGCCGACGAAGCACCTCGGGGGATCACTGACGGCCTTCGCGCACGTCGATCGACCTTCTGAGGCGTGGAAGGTTCCCGTCGGGCCGGCGTGGCTCTACTGGACGATGACCTCGACGGTGGTCATCCTCGGCGTGGTAGCGAGTGTGTTCGTAGCTCGCTTCGTGCGACGAAGTGCGCGCGAGCAGTCCGATGATCCAACCCGCATCGCGGGTTTGGCGGAGCGTCACGAGGTGGTGGCGGCGGCCGGAGCACGGCACCTCGTGGTTCGAGGGGCGATTCTTCGGCCGTCGATGGTAAAACCCCAACCGTCTGATCTCGGGCTGTTCTTAGGCACGAGTCGCCGGGTGCCGTGCTACGCCAGTGTCGAAGACTCGATGGTCATTCTCGGACCCCCGCGCAGTGGCAAGGGCTACCACCTCGTGATCCCGTTTATCCTCGACGCACCGGGGGCCGTCGTCACGACGAGCACTCGTCCGGACAATCTCGCCGCCACGATGAGCGCGCGAATGAAGCTCGGTCCCGTCGGGGTCTTTGATCCCCAGGGGCTGGCGCTCGGCGTGCCGGGCGGACTGCGCTGGTCGCCAATTCGGGGCTGTGAGAACCCCCAGACGGCGATGATGCGCGCGGGTGCCCTCTGTGCGGGTGCGGCCGGGGGCGTGAAGGACGCGAACTTCTGGCAGCAACAGACCGAGGTGGTGGTGCGCTGTCTCCTCCAGGCGGCCGCGGTGACGGACCGCTCCGTTACCGATCTCTATCGCTGGAGCCTGTCGCCCGACGAAGCGAAGGAAGCCGTCGAGATACTAAAGACCACGAGCACCGCGACCCCGCAGTGGGGGAGTGCGCTCGGTGGAATCGTCGGGTTAGAGCCGCGTCCCCGCGCGAACATCTGGTCCGTGGTGAGTAGCGTCTTTGCCCCGCTGGCGAGCCCAAAGGTCATCGAGCAACTCAGTCCGGAGTGGGGCGCGCAGTTTGACCCCGCCACGTTTCTAAAAGATCACGGCACGCTCTATCTCCTCGGCACCAGCTCGGGCGCCTTCGCGACCGCCAACTTCGTCTCGGCGCTGATCGAGGACGTGGTCGAGTCGGCCCGCGTGATCGCGAGCGCCTCGAGCGGGGCACGACTCGATCCGCCACTGGCCCTCATTCTGGATGAGGCGGCAAACTATCCGCTGCCGTCACTCGGGGCGCTGATGAGCGAAGGGGGAGGGACGGGAGTCACGACGGTCGCGGTCTTACAGTCACTCGCCCAAGCCCGCAGTCGCTGGGGCCACGAACAGGCCCAGGCCATCTGGGACTCAGCGACCACGAAAGTGATTCTCGGTGGATCGAGTAACGCGAGTGACCTTCGCGACATCGCCCAACTCATGGGCGAGCGCGATACTCCCGAGATCTCAACGACGCGCCAGGCCGGTGGGGGGCGTGCAGTCTCAGAGTCCACACGCCGGCACTCGGTGTTGGACCCGAGCACGATCCGACTACTACGGGTTGGCCACGCCCTCCTCATGTTGCGCGCCGCCAAACCCATCATGCTGAGGCTGCGGCCCTGGACGGCGCGCCGCGACGGCCGCCGGATCAGAGACGAGCGCTTCGCCGTCGAAGCGTCGCTGCGCGCGGGTGCTCTCTCGCACGCGCCGTACGGCGATGCGGACGTGCGGGGTCCCGATGAGTGACCTGCGAATAGAGGGTGGTGTTCGTTCGGTTGATGTTCGAGCTCGTGTCCCCGCGCTTCGAGCGGTCGCGAGTGCCACCGCGAGTAGTCCCAAGGAGGGCAACGAAGCCCGCCCGCCCATCCACTGGCCGAGCCTCGGACCCTTCG
>JAKAHF010000531.1 GCA_021815245.1 Actinomycetes bacterium | reverse complement strand
GCGTCGCCCGGCAGCGCGACACCGAGGCATTCGGTGAGGCTGCTCATCGAGTTCGCCGTGAAGAGTCCGGCACAGGATCCGCACGTCGGGCACGAATCATCGCTGAGCGAATCGAGCTCTTCGGCCGTCATCTTGCCCGCGAAGTAGGCGCCGACCGCTTCGAGCACGTCCTTGTTCTCGATGCGTCGGCCGGCGTGGAAGCCGGCCAACATGGGACCGCCCGAGACGGTCACGACGGGCATGTCGAGGCGAGCGGCGGCCATGACCATGCCGGGCACGACCTTGTCGCAGTTGGGTATCAGCACCAATCCGTCGAGGCGATGAGCCCGAGCCATGATCTCGACCGAGTCGGCGATGACCTCGCGGCTGACGAGCGAGTAGTTCATGCCTTCATGGTTCATGGCGAGGCCGTCGCACACGCCGATCACGTCGAATTCCATCGGTATGCCACCGGCCTGATACACCCCGTATTTGACCTGCTCGGCGATCTTCTTGAGGTGCATGTGACCAGGCACGACCTCGTTGAACGAGTTCGCGATGCCGATGAGCGGCCGCGCCGCGTCGCCGCGATCGAGACCGAGGGCTCTGAGCAGCGACCGGTGAGGCGCCCGGGGGGCACCGTCTGTCAGCTCGCGGCTGGACAGATCTCGATGCACGCTATCCTCCAAGCGCCAACGCTGCGATGATCAGATGGTCTCGCTCGGTGACCGGTTTGGAGTACTCCGCCTTGGTAGTGCTCTCCGCGTTCACGAACACGTACACGTGGCGCAGCAGTCGCCCCCGGGCATCGAACAACAACTTCTCGGCGCCCGGATAGCGGGCCACCAAGTCATCGAGGCACTCGCCCACGGTCGACCCATCGGCTTCTGTCTCGTTGATGTCTCCGAGCAACCGCTGCAGAGCCGGGTAGAAGACCCTGACCCTAGTACTCATGTCTCACAGCCTACCCCGCCGGCTCTGCGGCGTCGGGCGCGCAGGCAAGCAGGGCCCGCTTGACCAAGGCTCTCGCGATCGGGATCTTGTAGCGGTTGGTCAGCAATGGCACGGTGTCCCGCACCGCAAGGTCGGCGGCCTCTTCTGCCACCTCGAGCCCGATGCGTTTGCCTATGAGGTACTCCTCGGCCTCCGTCGCCCTGACCGGGACCCCGTACACCGAGTTCAAGCAGATGCGCGCCGACTTCACCGCGTCACCCTCCAACGTGCAGGCGGCCGCACAGTTCACCACGGGAAAATCGATCGACTTGCGCATGGCGAACTTGAGGAAGGCCGAACGCGAACCAGAAGCCGCTCGGGGCACGTCGACCTCGAGCACCACTTCACCGGCTTCGAGCACCGTGCTGCTGTCGACACTCACGGCGAAGAAGTCCTCTGCGGCGATCGTGCGCCTCGTCGTGCGCACGTGGGCTCCGAGAACGATCAGCGCCGGAGCCAGATCGGAGGGACTGACGGCCACGCAGCCGCAGTTGAAGCAGCGCGCCGCCTCCTCGGCCACGGCGGATACGTCGAGGGTGGCGGTCTCCTCGACCTCGAGACTCTTGAGCCGCTCTTGCAGCGATTTCTCGGGTACTTCCACCCGGGTGCTGGGTCGCAGGCACGAGCCCCCGAACGCACCGCCGATGCCGCAAACCGGGGCAGCCGCTTCGTCGGCCGCGTTCACGCCGCGGAGATAACGGTCGATCGACTCGGCTGCCTCGCGGCCCGCGCCGGTTGCCTCGGCGACCGTGGCCGGGCCCGTGACGTAGTCGCCACCGGCGAAGACCCCTGTGCCGACGGCCTTCGTCGCCGGGTCGAGAATCAAGCGACCGCGTTCGTCGACGAACTCCGCCGGCAGGAACGAGTAGTCGGGCCGCTCGACGATAGCCTTGACCACCACATCGCAGCGCTCTTCGAACTCAGAGCCCTCTACCCGTACCGGCCGGGGCCTTCCGCTCGCGTCAATGTCGCCGAGCTCCATGCGGCAGCAGGTGAGCGAGACACCGCTATCGCCCTCCTCTGCCCCTACCGGCAGCGTCAAGAACGAGAAGCGCACACCTTCCTGCTCGGCTTTGTCGACGTCGTCTTTGATGGCGGGCATCTCGTCCTTGGTGCGACGGTAGTAGACGATCGGATGTGCTCCAACCCTCAGCAGCGATCTGGCCACGTCGATGGCGGTGTTGCCGCCCCCGATCACACCCACGGTCTTGCCGCGCATGGTCTCGAGATTGGCCCCACTCAAGAACTGCACGCCCGAGGGCATGCATTCTTCACCGGCGAAACCCGCGTCGGCCTGCTGCCAAGCTCCGCAGGCCACGAAAACCGCGTCGAAGTCACCCGAGATGTCGTCGAACCTGCCCTTGTCGATCTCGGCGCCAAGCACGAAGCGTATGCCCAAGCGTTCGTAGGCACCCAACTGCTTGGACAGAACCTCGCGCGGCAGCCGGTAGGGCGGGATGCCATAGCGCAGCATGCCTCCAGCCTCGGGCTGGCGCTCGAACACGGTCACATCATGGCCGGCACGCCGCAGACAAAAGGCTGCCGAGAGACCGGCTGGACCGGCGCCCAGAACGGCGACCCGCTTGCCGCTCTCGCTCGGGGGCGCTTCGAAAAACAGCTCTGCGTTCTCCAGGATGTAGTCACCCACATGACGCTCGATCTCGCGGATCGAGACGGCCTCGTCGAACTCCCCCCGTGCGCACTCGGTCTCGCAGTTGTGCGGACAGACGCGTCCGGTGGCAGCCGGAAGCGGGTTCCTCTCGAGTAGAATGGCGGCGGCCGCGGCCATGTCGCCCCGCCTGATCTCGGCCAGGTAGTCGGGGATATCGATACTGTTGGGACAGCCCCGCGTGCACGCGGTCTGACCCACTCTGGCGGCCCCGAAGATGGAGTGGTAGCGGGAGTCGCCGGGCAGGGCATAGCAGGCGTTGCCGCCCTTGCGCAGGCAGTTGAAGGCATTGCCCGGCACCCAGTAGTACCAGCAGCGGTTGTTCTGGCAGATGTTGCCCGCGATCGTGCCCATCTCGCGGATGTGGGGCGACGCCGTCTTGCTCGCGGCCTCGGCC
>JAKAHF010000530.1 GCA_021815245.1 Actinomycetes bacterium | reverse complement strand
GTGACGGGAGGGGGCAGCAAGCTCGGCTGGGGGAATCCGCCGGTGCTCTTCGACGTGCTGCTGCAGACCGCCGATCTGCCCCGATACTGTGAGGTCGACGCCGACGACCTGATCATGACGGTCAGTTCCGGGGTGACGGTGGCGGAGGCGCGGGCCGCCGCTCTCGCGAAGGGACGCATCCTGCCGCTCGATGCCCGGCTGCCCGCGCGCGCCACGGTGGGCGGCGCCGTTGCGACGGCAGATCAGGGTCCGCGTGGCGCGGGCTACGGCTCGGTGCGCGATGTTGTGCTCGGCGTCAAGGCGACGCTGCCCGACGGCTCGGCCGTCAAGTTCGGCGGACGCACCATGAAGAATGTGGCCGGCTACGACATGACAAAGCTCTTCATCGGTTCGTTCGGCTCGTTGGGCGTCATCACCGAGATCACGTTCCGGCTTCTGCCGCGCAGCGACAGTGAAGCCGTGGTGCTGCTCCCGCTAACCTCAGTCGACGAGGGCGCTCGAGTGGCCGCTTCGGTACTCGACTCGGGTCTCAGTCCCCTCGCCCTGGTCTGCGCCGGCGGGGGTCTTGCCCGATCGGCAGGAGGTCCGCTCGCTGAGGTCTCGGAGTCGACCGCGAACGGCGGCGTTCTGGCCGCCGGGTTCGCCGGGCCCGCGGCGGCGGTCGCGCGGTCCATCGGAGAGGTGTGCGCTCGAGCCGAACGCGAAGCCTCCGCCGTGGTCTCGGGCCAGGACGAGACCGAACAGATCTACGATTCGATGAACTTCGCCGGCCGGTTGGCCGCCGAGTCGGGCTCTGCGGCCGCCAATATGGTCGAGGCTCGGGCGAGCGTGCCCGCCAGCCGCGTGTGGACGCTGGCCTGGGATGTCGAGAATGTCGAGCGTGCCCGGCACGGCGCGGCCTTCTGCCGCCTCGATGCCGCCCGGGGAGTGCTCGATCTTGGGGTTGCGTCAGACCTGGCGGGCGAAGTGATGCCCCATCTGCGCGAGGCGGCTATCAGTCTTGGAGGTCAGTTGACCATCACATCGGGATCCGAGACGCCCGGTGTGGGCGACGCGTGGGGCCCCGCGTCGGCAGCGGTGGCGTTGATGCACGGAGTGAAGCGGCGGTTCGACCCGCACGGCACGTTGAATCCCGGCCGCTTCGTCGGGGGCATCTGATGACTCCCAGCGACCAGAAGCGAGCCGGCGGGGCCGGCGCCTCCGCACCCGCCGAGTTCCAGCGCCTCAGCGACCATGTCGGCACGTGCACCAAGTGCGGCTTCTGCCAGCCGAACTGCCCGATCTTCAGGGCGACGGGGCGCGAGGCGAATGTGGCGCGCGGCAAGGTGTCGCTCTATCGCAACATGATCGACGAACGGCTGTCTCTCGGCCCTGAGGTCACCGATGCCTTCGGCAACTGCCTACTCTGCAGAGCCTGCAAAGACAACTGCTTCCCCGCGATACGTACCGACGACATCGTAGTCTCGTTCAGGCATGCATACGCCGAGCGGTTCGGGCGGGGCTTCGTGCAACGCCGTATCTTCCGCAGTCTTCTGCCGAGGCCACGGCTCATGCGCGCGCTCGTGTGGGTGATCTGGCGCGCGCGCCGCACCGGCGTCGACGCGATCCTGCGGCGCACCGGCCTGTTGGGCATGATCAACCCGAAGCTCGAGCGGGCCTTCGAGTTGGGAGCCCGCAAGCCGGGCCGTCTGCTCACCTCGCGCCTGCGTCGGCGCCGGAGCGCGCCGGCCGCCGGACGGCCCGTGGTCGGCTACTGGATATCCTGCGGCTACAACTATGTGCTGCCTGAGGTCGGCGAAGCGACCGTGCGCGTGCTGGAGCGTCTCGGCTACGCCGTGGAGGTACTTGACAACGCCTGTTGCGGCATAGCCGCCTACGGCTACGGCGACCTCGAAGCCGCCGCCGGACTGGCCCGCGAGAATCTGCGGCGACTCGGCGACATCGAGCGGTTCGAGGCCATCGTCTCGGAATGCGGGAGTTGTTCGGGGCACCTAAAAGAGTATGCCCACCTTCTCTCGTCTGACGCGAAGTGGTCGGCGGCCGCCGAACGCCTGCAGGGCAAGGTGCGCAGCTTCAGCGAGTTTGTGGCAGAGCACGGGGGCGTCGCGGCGCTGACCGGCGGCGAAGCCGGGCTCGCTTCGGGCGCGGCCGGAGGCCCGCCTGTCGTCGTCACCTACCACGATCCGTGCCACCTGGGCCGGCGCTACCAGAACGTGGTCGAGCAACCCCGGGCGATCCTGCGGGCGCTGCCCGGCGTTCACTTTCAGGAGATGGCCGAAGCGGATTCGTGCTGCGGGGCGGCCGGCACGTACGGAATACTGCACCCCGAGACATCGGCGGCCATAATCGGCCGCAAGATGGCGTTCGCGGGTGCGACGGGCGCCTCCATTGTGGTCACAGAGTGCCCTTCGTGCATGATGCAGCTGGAGTTCGGGGCGCGCAAAGCCGGGTTGTCTATGTCGGTGCTCAGCACCAGTCAGATGTGCGACGGCGCTGTCGCGGCAGGCGCGATCTCCTTTCCACAAACCTCAACGGTCGGTTCAACGGACGTGACAGAGACAAGGACGGTCGAGGATGGCGGCAACCGAAACACGACAGGTGGTGTCGATGGCCATGATTGACTTCGTGGTGAACGGCGAACGGCACAGAGTGCACGTCGAGCCTCAATGGACTCTCCTGAGGGTGATCAAGGACGAGTTGGGCTTGACCGGCACGAAGGAGTTCTGCGGTGAGGGGGCCTGCGGCGCCTGCACGGTCATCATCGAAGAGCGACCGGTGCTCGCCTGCATGATGCTGGCGATCGAGGCCGACGGCAAAGCCGTCGAGACCATCGAGGGCATCGCCAAGGCGAAGCACCCGCTCATCGACACCTACGTCAAATACAGCTGCATGCAGTGCGGCTTCTGCACGCCGGGTTTCGTGGTCACGGCGAAGGCATTGCTCGATCGAAATCCCAATCCCACGCTCGACGAGATCCGCGAAGCGTTGTCGGGCAACATCTGTCGTTGGGGCACCTATCCGGCCCACTTCCAGGCCGTC
>JAKAHF010000529.1 GCA_021815245.1 Actinomycetes bacterium | reverse complement strand
GCCCCGCGAGGCACACGTATTTGAGCTCGAGATAGCCCTCGATCCCGTACCGGGAGCCTTCGCGGCCGAGGCCCGACTGCTTGACGCCGCCGAAGGGCGCCATCTCGTTGGTGATGAGCCCGGTATTGACCCCTACCATGCCTGCCTCCAGTCCTTCGGCGACGCGCCAGACCCGCGCCATGTCGCGAGCATAGAAGTAGGACGCGAGACCGAACTCGGTGTCGTTGGCCATGGCGATGACCTCAGCCTCGTCCCTGAAGGTGGTGATGGGGGCTAGTGGCCCGAACGTCTCTTCCCTGGCGATCTTCATGGACTGGCGGACGCCGGTGATGATGGTTGGCTCGAAGAAGGTGCCGCCGAGAGCACTCCGCCGACCGCCCAGAACGACCGAGCCGCCCTGCCCCACGGCATCGGCAATGTGGGACTCGACCTTGCTTACCGCGCGCTCGTCGATGAGGGGCCCCTGATCGACGCCCGGCTCGGTACCCCGCCCGAGATGCAGCTCTCGGACCCTGGCGGCGAGCTTGTCGGTGAAGGCCTCGGCCACGGGCTCCTGCACGTAGATGCGGTTGGCGCAAACGCAAGTCTGCCCGGAGTTGCGGAACTTCGAGACCATGGCGCCCTCGACGGCGGCATCGACATCGGCGTCGTCAAAGACGATGAAAGGCGCGTTGCCGCCCAGCTCGAGCGACAGCCGCTTGATGGTGCCCGACGCTTCCTGCATCAGCCAGCGGCCGACAGCGGTCGAGCCGGTGAAGGTGATCTTGGCAACCTTCGGGTTGTGGCAGAATTCCTCGCCAACCGGGCGAGCGTCATTGGTCGTGACGACCGAGAAGGCGCCGCCCGGCACGCCGGCGCGCTCGGCCAGAACCGCGAGGGCAAGCGCGGAAAGCGGCGTCTGCGCGGCAGGCTTGAGCACCATGGTGCAGCCGGCCGCCAGGGCCGGCCCTGCCTTGCGGGTGATCATGCCATTGGGGAAGTTCCACGGCGTGATCGCCGCGCAGACACCGACTGGCTGCCTCAGCACCAGGAGACGCTGGCCCGCGCTCGCCCCGGGAATGATGTCGCCGTCGATGCGCTTGGCCTCCTCGGCGAACCACTCGATGTAGCCCGCATTGAAGACGACCTCGCCCCTGGCCTCGGCAAGGGGCTTGCCCTGCTCGGTGGTGAGGATCAGGGCGAGATCGTCGGCGTTGGCAATGATGAGATCGTACCAGCGCCTCAGTGTCTGAGCGCGTTCCTTGGCCGTGCGGCGGGCCCAGACCTTGTGCACCGCATGTGCGGCATCGACGGCCCGCCGGACACTGTCGGGGCCGAGCTCGGGGACCTCGGCAATGGGCGAATTGTCGAAGGGATCGGTGACGGCGAAGGTCCGGCCATCGGGTGCCTCGATCCATTCACCTGCGACATAGGCCTTGTCGGTCAGGAGCGAAGGGTCGGCGAGTGCGAGCTTTCGATGGAGGGTCATGAATGGGCTCCGATCAATCTGAAGACGGCGGGCAGGCCGAGCGAAAGGCCGCTCAGCAGCAGCAGCGCAAAGGCGCCGCGGCGGAGCGTCAACACGGACACCGGCGGCGGCCAGCGCCGGGCCATGAAGGTGAAGAGCGCGACGACCGGCACCGCAATCAGTGTCCACCAGGTCGAAAGCGGTGGCAGGTTGTTCGATGCGGCAACCGTCGCCAGCCGAACCACGGCGTTCACCGCAAAGACGAGGACCAGTGTCTCGCGCACGCTCACATGCCGCAGCGGCTGCCGGTAGAGATGGTATACCAGCGGAGGGCCGGAGGTCGAAAACAGCCCGCCCATCACACCGGCGACGGCCCCGAAGACAACGAACGACGGAGCCGCGGAGCGCTCAGGCAGCGGATGCGGCTTGAACAGGAGCTGGATGCTCGAGGCGACGATGACAACGCCCAGTACCAGGCGGACCCAATCCAGCGACGACCCGGCCAGCACCTCGAGCACGAGATAGCCCAGGAACAGCGTGAGGATACTGGGTACGATGACCAGCCGGAACTCGTACCAGGCAACGTCGCGCCATCCCCGCGCCAGCACCTGAAGGGCATTGGACAAGGTCAGGATGCTGACGAGCACCGCCGCATCGGGGAGGCGCAGGATACCCGTGAGACCCATGCCGCCCATCATCACGAGACCCATGGCGAAGCCGGTCACGGTCTGCATGTAGGCGGCCAACCCGGCGAAGGCGACCAGCCCGACGAGGCTCAGGACGGTCATGCTCAAAAATCCCTGAGCGCGGCGAAGAGCCCGCCCCATGGGGTGCCGGCACGGTGAAAGACGGCCGGCTTGCCGAGGGGGGCCGGGATCACGATTTCCTGACCGCCGGCAAAGGCCTCGCCGCTCCAGACATGCACCCAGTCGGCGCCCTGCGGCAAATAGACGGCCCGGTCGGTCTCGCCGGCGTGCCAGACGGGGGCGACCAGCAGGTCTTCGCCGTAGAGATAGGCGTCCTGGATGCCGTAGGTGCGCCGGTCTTCCTCGAAATGCAGGAACAGCGGCCGCTGCACCGGCAGACCGGTGGCCGCCGCCGCAGCGGAAAGTGCCCGCAGATAGGGCGCGAGGTGCACATAGATCTGCGTCATGCGCGCAAAATGCGCCAGCACCAGGGGCTCCTGATCGACCTGCAGATTGTCCTTGGGCCGGTTGCCTTCATGCGTGCGCATCACGGGCGTGAACGCCGCCATTTCGGCCCATCGCATGATGAGCTCGGGTGTCCGCACGTTGCCGAAAAGGCTGGTGTAACCGCCGATGTCGGAGTGGTGATAGGCGTTGCCGAGCAATCCCGAGGAGAGGGCGCCGCAGATCACCGTCACAAGGCCGTCGTGCCGTGAGAAGTCGACGGACTGGTCGCCGCCCCACAGCAGCGGGCAATACCGGCCGACGCCGCTGAACCCGGCCCGCATGAAGAACAGCGCCTCGCCCGTCTTGCCGCGGCTGGCGACGGCGCGGGCATTTACCTCGGCCCAGAGCACCGGCCAGGCATTGTGCAGCAGCCGGGCGTCGGTGCCGCTGGCGAGCCGAACAT
>JAKAHF010000528.1 GCA_021815245.1 Actinomycetes bacterium | reverse complement strand
TCGCTGTCAATGGCCTCACGCCAGAGTTGCTCGAAGGCGCCAGCAGCTTCGCCGACAACTTCGAGACGATCGCCGAGTGGCTGCAGCCCGGCCCCACCCGACTAACCCTCGTCGCCCACAACGCCCACTTCGACGCTGCGCGCCTACGTGACGAGTTCCGGCGCCTCGGCGAAGAGCTACCGTCGTTCGACCTGCTCGACACCCGCCGCCTGGCGGAGGCCACGGAGATCCCGGTGACCAGTCGCTCGCTCGCGGCTCTGCTCGACGCACTGGGTCTCGCCAACACCGCACCCCACACTGCCCTCGCCGACACCCTGGCCGTCGCTGAGGCCGCCACCCAGATGATGAAGCTCTTGACCCGTCGGTCTGGTCCAATGTCTCTCGCCGAAGTGATCGATGCGCTGTGCGTCCCCTATGACCCCGAGCGGGGGCAGCGCGAGCTGGATGACGAGGAGACCAGCGCCCTCGCCTCATTCTCCGACGCTCACCGCTCGGCGCACCTGACTGACATCTCCGATGGGCGTCGGCGAGGCGCCGTGCTCAATGTCTGCTTGGCCGAGCACTGCGTGTTCCTGCCCCGCCGGATGGAGGACGGGGTGCGCTCGTCCGAGCAAGCGAAGCAGGTGGCAGCCTGGGCGATAACCCACCTCGAAGAGAGCCGGCTCACGCGCGCGGACCAAGGACGCTTGCTGCGCGGGCTGGGCCAAGTGCTACGCCGCACCGAGAACCCGAAGTTCGTCGCGGCCTTCTACCACTCCCGCTTGGTGCCCTACCTGACCAAGTCGCGCAAGTGCGCTACGCGACGCCAGTGTGAGCGCTGCGCCGACGAGAGCGGGGTCTGCGACTTTGTCGGAGTGCTCCGCCGCATCGTCGATGCCTTCATCCGAGACGAGTATGACCCGGCCCGTCCGATGCGCCGGGCACGCGTTGATGCGTTCCTCCCCGGCTACGACCCGGCGGTGCCGCGCAAGCGCGGACGGCCCCCTCAGGGCTTCTACGGGGAGCTTGTGTTCCAGGGTCACCTGGACGCCGCCGGCTACGGCGCCGCACGTGTGGCCGAGCATCGCCGCGTCACGGGCAGTCGGGACTGGGCCTACAGCGTGCTGGCGAAGGCTTGGAACGACGGTTGCCACACGCCGCACCTCGTCGAGATGCTCGCGTCGATGACCGTCGTGGACGCGGTCGGGGAGGTCGATGCGGACGGCGTGTTCGATCCGAAGGCCCCGGTGCGCAACGCCATCTCCTACATCGACACCTGCCTTGAGGAGAACGCTGGGATCTTCGACCCGGTGCTGCGCCAACTGACCAAGCGGCGTGATCGGCTCGAAGCATTGGCGAACGCGCCGGTGCGTCCACCTCGCGACCCGTCGAGGGCTCGCAACCGCCGACCCCCACATCGTTACCAACTCGGGGTGGCTCCGCCTCTCATCTCGCGTAGTGGAGAGAGGACACCAAGGACTGCTGCTGGGCGCCTCTCAGCACGCGGGGCAGTGCGTGGGTAGCGTGGAACGAAGGTGCGCTTGGGGCCGAACCTATAGAGACGTCGTGTCGCCCCGGGCACGCCGAAGCAGTGTGGCCAGTCTCAGCGAGGCCGCGGAGACGAGCACTAAGAGGATGAGGACGTGACCAAGACCAAGCTCGAGCTGACCTGGCCCAACAAGGATCAGTTCCTGCTCGTGCCGAAGGACGAGACGGGAAAGCCCATCTGGGTCTCACGCGATCACCCCGCCGCGCACGAGGTGCGTCTCACCCGAGAGATCCAGACAGTCGGGGATGTCGGAACCGCCCCCATTGCAGACAACACGGTCTTCGTGGGCGACAGCCTCGACGCGATGAGGGTGATGCTCGAAGTCCCCGAGTTCGCTGAACGATACGCCGGGCAGGTCAAGCTCATCTACGCCGACCCGCCCTTCAACACAGGGCAGGCCTTCGATCACTACGACGACTGGATGGAGCACGCCACCTGGCTGTCGTTCATGCGAGATCGCCTCGTCTTGATGCGTGATCTCCTCTCGCCCGATGGGTCAGTGTGGATCCACCTTGATGACGCCGAACAGCACCGGATGCGCTTGCTGATGGATGAGGTGTTCGGAGCCGAGAACTTCGTCGCCACGGTTGTGTGGCAGAAAGTCTACGTAGGGGACAACCGCTCGCTCTTTGCGACTGCACACGACTACATCACCATCTACGCGAAGAGTAAAGGCGAGTGGAACCGCAATCTCCTGGAGCGCACGCCAGACCAGCTCACTGCTTACAAGAATCCCGACAACGACCCGAGAGGCCCCTGGCGGATGTCGGACACCACCGCACAAGGGGGGCGTGGGACCGCGGGCCAGTTCTACTCGCTCGAGCTTCCGGACGGGCGCGTGCTGGACCCACCTCCTGGCAGGTGCTGGGTCTTCACGAAGGAGCGCTTTGACGAGATGGTTGACGACAACCGCATCTGGTTTGTTCCTGGCGGGCGTCCCTACATCAAGACGTTCCTTGCTGAGGTCCAGAGCGGAATGGTACCGATGACGTGGTGGAGTCACGTTGAGGTTGGACACAACAAGGAGGCAAAGCTCGAGAGCAAGCAGCTGTTCCCGACCGAGACGCCTTTCACGACGCCTAAGCCGGAACGTCTACTGCGGCGCATCATCCACATCAGCACTGACCCCGGTGATCTCGTCTTCGATCCCTTCGCCGGGTCGGGGACCACCGCCGCCGTGGCACACAAGATGGGCCGCTCCTACACCACTGTCGAGCTCTCGCCGGCAAACGCCTCTGATTACGTTGTGCCGCGCCTAACCAAGGTCGTAGAGGGTGAGGACGCGGGTGGTGTTACGGAAGATCTCCGTTGGCAGGGCGGTGGGGGCTTTCGAGTCGTGGCCATCGAACCCTCGATCTACGAGGTTACTGACGAGAACCTCGTCTTCTTGCGTGAGGACGTGAGCACCGCCGATCTCGAGCGTGCGGTCGCCGGGCAACTCCGTTTCGCGACCACGCAAGGCGAGGCTCCCTTCTGCGGGCGGCGGGGGCGGATGCTGCTCTCCGTAGTTTCCGG
>JAKAHF010000527.1 GCA_021815245.1 Actinomycetes bacterium | reverse complement strand
CCTCCCTTTCCGCGCATACTGCATGGGTGTGTAATGACAATCCCGCAGCCCGCTTCTTGGATGCCGGGGATCGCGACATCATTGAACACGTCACCAGTAAAGAGCGGACGATTGGGATTAACTTCCTCGCCCCGAGCGCGGTAAAGCTCGGCCGGGTCCTGGTAGATCTCCAGCGCCACTAGCCGCCCAGCGCTCGTGGCCGGATTGCCGGTTGCCCATCCTCCGCCCGGTAGACCTCGAAGTCCGATCGGTATTTCTCGCGCCATCCGGGTTCGATGCGATCAAGTGCCCCAGAAGGAGTCAGGTGTTCACTTGCAAGCTCGAAAACGGTCAGGAGCTGGCCCTTGGCATACATGTCGATACTGGTCAGGGGTACGCCATCTACGAGGGGCATCTCCATCCAGGACGCGACGTCATCGACGAGACGATCCTCCCGAATCATGGTGACAAAAGCGACCAGTGTGGCGATGTGCCGAAGGTGCTCCGCTGTCGGCTTGTCTCCCAGGCGCCAGCGCCTTAGCGCCGGAACTGAGACCCCCAACATCTTTGCGATATCGCTCCAGCCAAAGCCGAGCTCACTCAGCTGTTCCAGGAGGTACTTGTGACCCCGCTTCGCCTCCTTGACGGTTCTCGCTTCCAGCGCAACCTGGAATGTCTGGCCGTGGAACTCCCCAAGGTCGTCTCCTTGGATTGAGTTCACATTGCGCAGGTAGCCGGCGCGCTCTACTAAAGCGTGAGTGTCTTGGATCAGCTCATCAATCGTGAGGGTCCTCGAGACGTCGAGCTCCGGGGGCGGCGCAACAGTCAGCTCGCCAGTCAGCGTCTCCTCAATTCCGCTTGTCACCGATCCTCCTTCTTGAACACCTCGTCCACGAGCCGGTCGGTTATCATTTGGCCGAACAGAGCCCAGATCGGCTCCCGCAACCGGTCGCATTTTTCAAGCAGCTCGTCCGGCTCAAAGTGCGGAATGTTCGGCGGCTCCCAAAAGCCGTCGAAGTCGAGCACGAACAACGGGCCGTCTTGCGGGGGGTCGATACGGCGCAACGGCCCAACAGGGTTGACGGCATAGCCCAGCCTTGGCCCGTAGCGCGCGACGAGTTGCATTTCCTGACCGATGGAGAATTGCGCGGCTCCCGTCCAATTGACAGGCGGCCAACCGGATTTCACCATGAAGTCGATCCCGGGAGCAAGCACACCAGGAGACAGCCACGGGGCCCATTCCTGGACATCGGGGCCAGCTCCCGGCGCTCGTACCTCGTTGACATAGCGCATGCCCAATCTGGAGACGCCCTTGGGTCCGACCAGCTTGGATGTGGCTCGCAATGCGGCGTCGACCGTACCACGGAAATCAGGCCACCCTAAATACCTGGTTGTCTCGATGGATACGCTGCTTGGTGTCACCACGATGGCGGAAGTGCGGTCGCGGACCGTGAACCGTGGCACATTTTGAGTTCGGAGGCTCTGGCTGGCTGGCTCTCCGGTCGTTACGCTGATGGAGACTTCACGCTGCGTCATCTGCTCGATAACCCACTCATCGCCCAGCTCGTCCCGGAACGCACGCTGCGCGAAGGGGGTAAGCGCCGCGCTGTCTTCCGCAGGGAATCGCACCTCGACGGCCGCGAACGCCAAGGGCGCGTTCGGATACTGTTCATGGCCGATGATTGTCAAGTTGCCCACCTAGAAACTCGAACTGTAAGCAATAGTGTAACTGACAGAGAACGTAATTTGTGACAAGACAGGTGGTCCGACGCACGACACAGCGACACAGCGACACAGCGACACAGCCTGGCAGGCGTCCGGACCGGCTCCGTTGCCGCGTGCACGCCGCCGACGTCGACCTGGATCCGGCGTGTTCGACCTGCTGCGCACACCAAATCATCGAGCGCGGATAACTGATACAACGGAGCCATGGAAGGATGGGACCTGCGGGCACGGCGGTTCGCCGCGGGGCTGACCGCGAAGCAGGTTGCGCGTGCCGCGGGCACTTCGGAGACGAACGTCGCGGCTTATGAGCGCGGAGCCAAGAAGCCCTCCGCCAAGATCACCGAGCGCCTGCTTGCCACCATTGCGGCCGGCAAAGACAGCCCGGTCCACGTCTCGCGGCTTGTGACGGTCCCTGGCGCGGCGGCAGGGATATGCGCGGGGATCAGGGACGGGTGGACGACCGAAGACCTGCTGCGCATCGTGCGCGAGTGCATCAACAACTCCGCAGAGTTGCACACGGAGGCCGATCGCGCCGTCTTCTTCGGCCGGCCCTCTACTACTGGAGACCCTCGCTGGGACGCTCTTTTGGCCGGGGTCGTCGAGCACCTGTTCCGCAACGCAAGCGAGGAGCCGCCCACCTGGGTTATGGACGTCGGCCCGCTCGAGGCCGAGTGGTACGTGGTCAGCATTCCCGGCATGTACGACTGGACGGTCGAAAACACACCCGAACCGCTCGCGAGGCGCAAAGTCCTGGTCGATTCCTACTCCCTGGAGTCGGTGTGAACCGGGACGGGCTCGCCGCCCAGCGCTTTTCTTCCCGGGAGGAGATGCGCACTCTGACGAGGTTTAAGTTCTTCTGCCCGAGTGGACGTTGCCATCGTGAGCGGGGAGCCCCGATTCCGTTGGCAACCGCACTTTAGGGGCCGAAACCGGAGTGGCTGTCTTGGCAAGCGACGCCGCGGCAGATGAACCCCCCGATGGCCCGGTGCGCATGTACCAAGCATTGGCATGACAAGCTGAGACCCGATCCTTCCTCGGCGAAAGCGTGAGCGGCCGCCTGTTGTCAGTCAGACAGAATGATGACGGCGTAGACGCCGTCCATGATGACCGCGCGTGATCGCGTTGTCGCCCGGCGACGCCTTTGCTGACGACGAAGCTCCGTTCTGGTTACCTCACTCGGCGTCCATCTCGGTGATGGCCGCCCGGGCCGCCTTCTCGTCCACGATGGCACTCCGGCTGGCATAGGCGGCCACCAGGGCCTGGCGGGCAAGGTTGTTCCCCGCCCGGGGAAGACCTCTGCCGGCCTGATGGATGCTGGAGAGGGCGTCGTCGGAAAACAG
>JAKAHF010000526.1 GCA_021815245.1 Actinomycetes bacterium | reverse complement strand
GAACAACGACTTCATGAAGCGCATCCAGAACCCGCCGCTGAGCGGCCCGTTCTCAACCGCCAAGGTCGTGTGGGGCTTCATCAAGGCCGGCATGAACACCGGCAAGAACATCAAGCACTGGAAGGCGCAGGGGCTGCCGGTTATGTTCCACACGGGCATCGCGCCGGCGTTCGACATCTTCTCCCTGTCGCGCTCGCTCAAGCCCTTCTATCTCGACCTCTTCAACAACACCGACAAGGTGAAGAAGGCGGTCGACGTCGGCACCGACGCGCTCATCAAATTGGCCATCACCAACGCGAAGCGGGCCAAGGGCGACCGGGTCGGCGTGTTCGCCATGCGTTCGAGCGCGAGCTTCCTGTCGCCCCGGCTGTTCGACGAGATCTCGTTTCCGGCCCTCAAGCGGATGATCGAGGCTTTCCACGCTGCAGGTCTGGTATCGGTGATTCACTGCGATGGCAACTGGGACCGCATGCTGCCACGCTTTCTCGAACTGCCACGGGCAAGTAGCGTCGTGGAACTCGATGGCGCAAGCGACATCCGTCAGGCCCATGAGGTTCTCAAGGGCCACCTCTGCATCAAGGGCGACGTGCACCACGCGAAGCTCTCCCTGGGCACCAAGGACGACGTCGAGACCTACTGTCGCGAACTGATCGAGTTGATGGGGCACGACGGCGGGTTCATTCTCGGCTCAGGGTGTGAGGTGCCCATTACCGCCAAGCGCGAGAACGTCGCGGCCATGATCGCCGCGGTCAAGTAGCGCGCGACACTTGTGCGACGGCACGCGGCCAAGGGCGCGGGGGAGGCGCTCGACGGGGCTGCCGCGGGCTACGCCGGTCGGAACGTGTCGAGCAGACGCTGCAGGTTGCGGGCGAGCGAGCCGTCGATGACCGAGTCATCGGCGCCAAGCAGAAGGGCCATATCTTGCATGTAGGCGAAGGACAGCATCGCCCAGGCCACGTCCTGGGAGTCGACGTCGGCACGAATGCTCCCCTGGCGCTTGCCCTCTTCGACGAAGGCAGTGAGCCGCGCGTAGGCCGGCCAGCGGTCGGGGTGCATGCCGGAGTCGGGCTCTCGCGAAAGCGAGAGGGCCTGAAAGAGCGGGCGTGCCATCGTATCGACGTGGTCTCGCGCCCACGAGCCGTGACTCTGACCGAGGTTGCGCAGCCGGTCGAGCATGTCGGGGTCGGCGGAAGAATCAATCCAACTCAAGGCTCGGTGCGAGGCGGCGTCGACAACGGCGGCCAGAATCTCGTCGCGCGAGCCGAAATGCCGGTAGAGCGCCGCGGGGGTTACGCCGACGGCGTCGGCTATGCGCGTGACGGTGGTGCCCTCGATGCCGTGCTCGCCAAGGAGGGCAAGGGCGGCGTCGACTATCTCCTCGCGGCGTGTCGAGTGAGGCTTGCGCACGTATTTCTTCACGTAGTCGGCCATGGGTATCGAACCTCCCTCTTGACAGCATACACGACGGGCGAGTACTTTGTTAAAGAGTTTTACGTTAAATGTATTAACGTCTGGTTTCGAGCGCCGGGATCTCATCGGCCGGGCGCCCCGGTGAAGGAGAAAACATGTCTGAAGAAGTCGGCGCGTCCTACGCCGAACGCGAGAAACGCATCAGCGACGCCATCGCCCTGCGGCAGCCCGACCGGGTGCCGGTATGGAGCGGGGTGCCGGGGCGCTATCCCGCGGAAGTTCTGGGCATCACCCCCGAGCAACAGATGATGGACGTCGACAAGGCGCTCGAGGCCAGCTTCCAGACCGCCGTCTACTACCAGCCCGACATGGTCGAGATCATGCCCCCGTTGGGTAGCGTGCTCAATCCCCTCGGCTACCGGCACCTCAAGTGGGCCGGCCACGGCCTGAACGAGGATTCGGGTTGGCAGTTCGCCGACGAAGAGGTGATGAAGGCCGACGAGTATGACGAATTGATCTACGACCCGTCGGACTTCATGGTGCGCAAGTACTGGCCGCGGGCCTACACCAAACTGGCGGGGCTCGCCGGACTGCCGCCCCTGCGTGAGGGACAGGGCTACTTCGCCGGCCCCTTCGCCTTCGCCGCGTTCGGCACTCCCGAAGGGCAGGCGGCGCTCGACGCGCTCCGCGAAGCCGGAGCCGCGGCTCTCAAGACGGTGATGGCCCTCGGAGCTCACGGCAGGCGTCTGGCCGAGGCCGGGTTCCCACAGACATGGGGAGCCATCGCCGCACCCCCGTTCGACCTCGTGGGCGACTTCTTGCGCGGTCGCAAGGGCGTCATCCTCGACATGTTCCGCCAGCCCGACAAGCTCGAAGCCGCCGCTGAGAAGATGCTGCCGATGTCGATCGAGATGGCCGTGCGCGGCGCCGCCATGTCGCACAACCCCCGGGTGTTCATAGCGATTCACGGCGGGGTCGAGGGCTTCATGTCGCTCGATCAGTACAAGCGCTTCTACTGGCCCACCCTGCAGCAACTGCTGGTCGCCCTAGCCGAGCGCGATCTCAACCCGTTCGTGCTCGTCGAAGGTGCTTCGAACACTCGCCTCGAGACGATGGCCGACATCCCGGCGGGCAAGGTCTGCTACTGGTTCGACCATGTCGACATGCAACGGGCTAAGGAAGTGCTGGGCGGCACGGCCTGCATCGCCGGCAACGTGCCCATCGCACTGCTCAGCGTCGGCACCCCCGACCAGGTGCGCGCCTACTGCAAGGAACTCATCGACACCGTCGGCGTGGGTGGAGGGTTCATCCTGGGCGCGTCGGGGCAGACCGAAGACGTGAAGATCGAGAACGTGAAGGCCATGGTGGATTTCACCAAGGAATACGGAGCCTACTAGCCGGGAATCCGCGACAGCGAAGACAAGGAGGCCTCATGACCCCACTACCATCATCCCCCCTCGCCCAGGCCATCGGCGACCTCGAAGAAGACAAGGCCGTCAGCCTGGTCGCCGACAAGCTCGCCCAAGGTGAACCGGCCCTCGGCATTCTCGAAGAACTTCAGGCCGGCATGAGCCTCGTCGGCGAACGCTTCGAAGCCGGGGAGTACTTCCTCTCCGAGCTCATCTACTCGGCCGACA
>JAKAHF010000525.1 GCA_021815245.1 Actinomycetes bacterium | reverse complement strand
AGCTGGACCTTCAGCCGCTTGCCGACCGCACTGGCGGCCCGCTCCAGAGTCGACAGCGTCACCGAGGGATTCGCCGGATCGAGTAGGCGCTCGACAGCCGAGCGGCTCGTCTTCATGCGCCGGGCGAGTTCAGTCTGCGAGATATGGGCAAGCTCCATCTCTAGCGCGATCTGATATGCGATGACACGCTTGGTCGCGAAGGCCTCCGCGTCGTCGAGCATCTCCTCGTCGCGCAGGAAGTCGTCAAAGTCGCCGCCGATATGCTTGTTTGTCAACGTGCTCACCCTTTCTGCAGGTCCACCATGCGCTGCTTGGCCGTCTTCAGGTCAGCGGCCGGCGTCTTCTGCGATTTCTTCACGAACCCGTGGAGAAGAATCATCATGTCGTCATCCACCGTGAACAGCACCCGCGCTATCCCGGCGGCGATGTGGGACCGAACCTCCCACAAGCCCGGTTCTACCTTGCGGATGAGCGGCATGCCAAGCGGCCAGCCATACTGTGCCGTCTTGATGTCGAAGCCGACCGCGCGGCGGTCATCACGCGACAGCTCGAGCAGCCACGTCCGAACCGGCTCGTTGCCGGCCGCGGCAGCGTAGAAGACAACGGACAGGATGGGCTTACGGTCACCAGGTTCGCTCATGTTAGGACTGTACCACAATTGGTACAATCAGAACACCTGAACCGTGAAGCGAGAAGGCTCTTACGGCGTCGCGGACTCTCAGAACAGAGACCTCATACGAGGCGTCGGAGAAGTTGCTCGCATTCGCGGAGCAATCTCGGAGTCTCGTCGACTGCCATTGCATACACCAGATCGTCGTCGACTGAGGCGTAGTCATGCACCAGCACGTTTCGGAAACCGACGATCAGGCGCGCCTCGGAGATCGAGTCCGCCACCTCAGGCGCGACACGCCTGAGCGCCGCGACGGCCTCGCCGATGATAAGCAGCTGGCGCTCGACCGCCGATCGCTTCTCGTCCGAGGCGAGGTAGGCGGCCAAGTCCACATGTGAGATGAAGGTCGCAACGCGCTGGCACGCGGCGACGATGTCCGCAAGATACGCCTCGGGACTACGCGGCATACAGCATCTGTTTGCTCGCCTCGATGTCGGCGGCCAAATAGCGGTTCTTGACGGCACCGACCATCACGAGGTCGACCTCGGTGCCGAGAAGCGCGCGCAGTTCATCGAGCATGTCGAAGTAGGCGTGCAGCTTCGAATGACCGTCCATCGAGCCGAAGTCGACAAGAAGGTCGACATCGCTGTCGCCTGGCCGAAAATCTGAGCGCACCGCCGACCCGAAGACGTAGAGGCTTACCACCCCGTACTTGCGACACAGGGCGGCGATGGCATCGAGCTTGTCTGAAACAGTCGGGACCATTTTGACCTCCGCATCAATGGTACCCCGTCGGCCTCGGGGCGTGCAGTGCAGGCCGCGGCTCGAAGGACATCCCGTGCTTCCGCCGCCCAACATTTCAGCGAACGTCGGCGCCGCCAAGCCGCGTCCGCCTGCGTCATCCTGTCAGGCGAGTCGAGCTGGACAGGAATTCGAACGCCCGGTCGAGCATGGCAAGCGAGGCCGGCGAGGCGGTGCTCCAGATGCAGCGTGATCTTCCCCGACCGGCGTTTGAGATCCCAGTACCTCTGGTCGGGCCCATCCAGTCTGGCGGACCAGCGTCCTCCCAAGGCCGCGCGTAGTTCCGCGGCGATCGCATCGAACAGGGCCCAGTCGGAGGAGGGCGAGACTTCTATTTGCCGGCAGTTGGCGCCGTCTGGCTGAGTGAATTGTCCCCACTTGACGTTCATCTCGTTGGCCTCATCAGGTCGCGAATCAACCTGCGCCAGGCTTTTCGCCGATAGACGGCGTTCGCCTGTCGGCGGACCGGTTGGCCTTCATCGCGGCGGTAAGGACCGCCTTTGCCTGGGCGAATTCCGATGGTTCAGCGTTCGTAAGATCCAGTCGGTAGCGCCCATCGTCGGATTCCACGGTGATGGAGGGAAATGTGATCTTCACCTTCCGGATGGCGGACAAGTGAAGGGTGACTGTCCCTTCGACACCACCCGTGCGAAGGGTCAGCAGATCGCCTTCGCACTTGACGTGTTTGTAGACCGTATGTCTCATGGTCTTCGACTACCACACTGCGGGCTTGCTCACGGTCTTGCCGGTCGCGAACTCCTGCGCTGGCGTAGGTGAATGACGAATACCTTCTTGCCGAGGCGCTCTTGAACCATCCGAACCGGACCAAGGAGGTCGGAATCGTCAGACACGACCACCGCGGCCTCAAATGCGCCCTGGCAAGTCTCGTAGACCATCCAGCACGCCAGGTTGACGTCCGCCCCCTTCTCTTCCCAGAGTTCGACCTGGATAAGGTTCGAGGATGGGCTCGGCTGAACCGGACGGCCCCACTTCTGCCGGAGACGAAACTGACCATCCGCGTGAACTTCGACGTTCGAGTGTGCCCTCAGAGCCTGGAGATATGCATCCTGCCGACGATGCTTGTCTGGATCGCTGGGGGTTGGTTTCACCCTCGTGGTGAAGTAGTGAATCGTGCGAATATCGAATGACGATCCGAGCACCGCCACAACGTACGCCCGAAGGTCCAACCATTTGAAGCCGTCGTAGGGCCCAGGCCCTCCACCTGCGCCAACAAACGCGGCGTAGTAGAAGTTGAAGCCGTCAACGTACACGTTGACCTTGGTTGGGGATGTCGCAGCCGTCATCGTTTCCCCCCGGATGTGCAGAAGCCGCCTTGCGGCGGCCTCGCGCCTCGAGCCGTGGCCCGAGGGATATTAACTATTTGATACCACGGAGCCGCAACAATTACAACGTCAGCAAAGCCGGCATAGGCGCCGATGTCGGGCTGCCCCAACATTCTGGCGCGTCAGCCGAACCACGCGGTCAGCTGCTGCCCCGGCCTGCTAAGACTGCACCGCCGACTCATGAACCGCCACCAGCGCGGCGAAATCCCTCTCGCACAGAATCTGGATCTCTTGACCAGCCGCCGCCAATTCCTCAGCTCGTCTGTGCTCAGAGCTGATTTCGTGGCCGGCCAG
>JAKAHF010000524.1 GCA_021815245.1 Actinomycetes bacterium | reverse complement strand
GCCGGGAGTGGTCTGGGGCTTGATCGAGAGCCTCGTCGGCACAGACGCGCCCCCGTACGCGAGCGAAGAAGGCTCGGTGGTGGACTCGGCGGAAGCGTCAGCGTTGGAGTCTTTGCCCTTGCGCCCGGCCCCCCCAGCCCTCGCCTTGCCCGGCGCGACTGCGGCGGCTATTGTCGAGTCGGCCTCAGGGGCAAGATCGCCGCCGGTGCCCTTTCGTGCAGGGATCGCCCGACCGGGAGCCGCGATCGAAGGCGGGTCGACCAGCTGCCGGCGGGCGACGTACTCCAGTTTGCCGAGAAGATTGTCTGCGATGACGTTGTCCCAGCTGAAGCTGCGCGCAGTCTCTTGACCGTCCGACCGTAGACGAGCGGCAACACCGGGATGATTGCGGAGGAAGTCGAGCGCTATGCCGATCTCGGCCGGATCGTCGGTGTCGAGGACGACCGCGTTGAGGAACGGCACCGCATAGTCCTCTCCGGTTGAGCCGACGAATGCGATGCCGCCCGCCGCCATGACCTCCAGGCCCACCAGGCCGAACGGCTCGTGACCGGAGTTGGCGAGAACGGCCTCGGAGCCTGAGTAGAAGAGCGAGATCAACTCATCGCTCATGAACGACGCGACGTTGTAGACGTCGGCATGCGGCAGCGTCGCCAAGTAGCCGAGAGCCTCGTCGACTTCTCTTGGCGGCTTGATGTCGGCCACGGTCAAGCCCTGCCTCCAGGCATTGGCGAGGACTTCGGCTCCGTGGGGCTCCACACCCCCTCTGATGACGGCGGCGATCGCTCGACCCCGGCTATTCTCCTGAGCCAGAGCATCCATCGCCATGTTCCAGCGCTTGTCCGGGCTGAAGCGACCGATCTTGAAGACGAGATCTCTGCCCGGGAATGCGGCGCGCAGCTTGGCGAGCTGCTCGGGGTCGGCGCTCTTCACCCGGTTGCCGGGGATGCCGTTGGGGATCACGAGCGGATTGACCGCCTTCTCCCACATCACGTGCTTCATATAGCGCGAAACGGTCGTGATCTGCGAGCAGAAATCGAGTCTCTTCCAGTCGATGCGGTCGAATCCCATGACGTTGTTCGCGTTCCACAGGATGATGGCCTTGTCGCGCAGCCCCTCCGCCCACAAGCGGTCGGAGATCTGGCAGGTGACATAGGCCGTATGCCACTCTTCCGCGAGGATCGCCGTGACGCGGCCCGCGGCAGCCGCGGGCCCTACGAGGTGCGAGGCAACGAACTGAGGCAGTTGCTCATTCCAGTCGGCCAGCTTGGACTCCTCCCCGTGGTACACGCCCGCGGGATAGTGCGCCGAAAGCCACTGAGACCAACGGTGGAGGGTGAGGTTCTCCACAGGGGACTCCTGCGCCGGATAGTTCGGATCGCCCACGAAGATGAGATGCGTGCGAAAGCCTTGGTGGGCCAACTCCAGAGCGAGTTCCTTCATGCGTACGCCCAGTCCCCCAGCCATGGAATACTGGTCGGGGCCTTCGAATGACAGGAGCACGAAGTCGAGCGTGTCGGGGCTCAAGCGTGGCACGGTCGCCATGGGGCCTCCTGAAGCTGGTAGCAAGCCGTCAAGGTCCTCTCGAATCCTTCTCTAGGATACCCCGCTTCCCGCACAGGCATGCACGGAAAGCCGCATTGTGTGCTACTTTTCAGCCTTGCACGCCCCCTCAAGGATGGAAAGGCAGATAGGCATGCCGGTAAAGTACTTGCTCTCGGAAGACCGGATACCCACGACGTGGTACAACGTCGCGGCAGATCTTCCCGAGCCCCCGCCGCCGCCCCTCCACCCGGGAACCCTGCAGCCGGCCGGTCCTGGCGACCTGGCCCCGTTGTTCCCGATGGGCCTCATCATGCAGGAAGTCTCGATGGAGCGGTCGATCGAGATCCCTGAAGAGGTCCGCGAGATCTACAAGCTGTGGCGTCCCACTCCCTTGCTTCGGGCGGCTCGATGGGAGAAGGCACTCGGAACTCCCGCCAAGATCTACTTCAAGTACGAAGGCGCCAGCCCGGCCGGCTCGCACAAGCCCAACACGTCGGTGCCCCAGGCCTGGTACAACAAGCAGGAAGGCATCACCAAGCTGACGACAGAGACCGGCGCCGGCCAGTGGGGCTCCGCTCTCGCCCTGGCGACCCAGCTGCTCGGCATGGAATGTCTGGTGTACATGGTCAAGGTCTCCTACTTCCAGAAGCCCTATCGCCGCAGCATGATCCGCACCTGGGGCGCTGAGGTGATCCCCAGCCCCTCCGACACCACCAACTGCGGCCGCGCCGTTCTCGCGGCCGATCCCGATTCCCCGGGTAGCCTGGGCATCGCCATCAGCGAGGCGGTCGAGATTGCCGCTCAGCGCGACGATACCCACTACTCGTTGGGCTCGGTGCTCAACCACGTCATGCTCCACCAGACGGTCATCGGCCAGGAAGCCATCGAGCAGATGGAGCTGGCCGGCGATTATCCCGACTACGTGGTCGCCTGCGTCGGCGGCGGTTCCAACTTCGCCGGCATCTCGTTCCCGTTCTTGGGTCAGAACCTCAAGTATGGCAAGAAGACCCGCATCATCGCCGTCGAGCCGGCCGCCTGCCCGACCATGACCAAGGGCCTCTACGCATTCGACTATGGCGATACCGCCAAGTTCACGCCGCTCCTCAAGATGGAGACCCTCGGCCACGACTTCATCCCGCCGGGCATCCACGCGGGTGGTCTGCGCTACCACGGCATGGCTCCGCTGGTCTCGCACGCCCATCAGCTCGGCCTCATCGAAGCCGACTCGGTCATGCAGACCGACGTCTTCTCGGCTGGTGTCAGCTTCGCCCGCTCCGAGGGCATCATCCCGGCTCCCGAGAGCAACCATGCCATCGCGAAGGTCCGGCAGCTCGCCGAGGAGTGCAAGCAGTCGGGTGACGAGAAGACGATCCTCTTCAACCTGAGCGGTCACGGCCACTTCGACATGGCCTCGTACGACAACTACCTCGACGGCAAGCTCGAGGACTACGCGTATCCCGAAGAGAAGATCAAAGAGGCGATGAAGAACCTGCCGAAGGTCTGAGTCTC
>JAKAHF010000523.1 GCA_021815245.1 Actinomycetes bacterium | reverse complement strand
GATGCGCTGCCGCGAAACGGTGATGCCGGCGAGAGCGGCGTGCAGGTCCATGGCTACCGTGGAGGGTACGCGTGACTGGCGCAGGTAGAGTTGCTCCATGTCGGGCCGCAGGGTGCCGCGCTCCACCAGCTTCATGGGCGGGAAGAGCGGCGGATCCTCCCAGATGTTCTTCGAAGCGAGGCAGAAGCTGCCCGGCGCCGGTCCGCCCACGTCGCTGTAGTGCACCGAGTTCGCCACCCAGCAGAACAGCTCACCCTCCCAGAACACCGGGGAGCTGAGCTCGGTGTCTTGCTGATGCGAGCTGCCCACGTAGGGGTCGCTGCACAAGAAGACGTCGCCGTCGTCGATACCTGGGGCCTCGCTGCGGTTCTCGAGCACCCACTTGGTCATGATGCCGAGGGTGTTGGCAAGGTACAGCAGGTAGGGGCCCATGAACATGACGTCGCCCGACTCGGTCAGGATCGCGCACTGAAAGTCGCGGTTGATCATGGTGATGGGCGAGATGCTCAGTTTCTGGATGGTGTTGCCATTCTCCAGGTTGATGTTTTGGAGGCTGTTGCGGATGACCTCGTAGGAGATAGGGTCGACTTCGGGTTCCTCGGCCGTCTGCAGCCGCAGCTTGGGGCTGATGGTGAGCACGTCGGGCGGGGCGTAGCCGCGAACGATGCCATCCCAGACGATGTCGGTGCCCATGGCCCCACTCATAGCGAGCCTCCTGTCGATCCATCGAGCCTCAGCAAGAAGTTGCCGAAGGCGTCGCACTCGAGCGCTTGGCCGACCCCGACCGCGACCGTGGTGTACGGCAGTTCGACGACTGCCGGACCGGCTATGCGGTTGCCGTGCCGGATCTCGCGGCCGTCGAAGACCTCGCTTTCGAGCCGCTGCATGCGGTCGGGCCAGAAGATCTCACGCGTGCCCAGACGCGCAGCCGCGGCCACCGGCTTCGTGGACTCCTTCTCCACGGCCTGCGAAGGCCGGTGCAGGCGCACAACCGCGTGGATGCGGGTGGTGACCAACTCCACCCCCTGCGATACCACCCCGGCCCCATGGCCGTAGAGCGAGTCGTACATCGCGCGAAAGTCGTCGACGACCCCAGCCAAGGCCTCCGAGGTCAACTCGCCCGGGGGCAGATGCACCAGCAGGCTGTGTAGCCACTGCCCGCTGTAGCGCATGAGGCCGTAGCGCTCGATCTCCACGTCTTCAGCGGGCTTGCCGAGGTCGGCCATGGACACGAGCGCCTCCCTCTCGAGGTCGGCAATCAGGCTGTTCAGTTCGTCGACCGCGAAGGGCGCGAAGAAGAGCCGCTCCTTCTCGATATTGAGCACCAGGTTCGATGTCGAGCAGCCGTAGGCCGAGAGCGTCGAGGCGCCGTTGCCAAGCGGGATGACGACGCCCTTGACGCCCAGTTCTTGAGCGAAGGCGAAGGCGTGGAGCGGACCGGCCCCGCCATAGGCGTAGACGACGAAGTCGCGCGGGTCATACCCCCGAACGACGGTCTGCTGCCTGATGAGCTCGGCCGCACGGGCGTTGTTGATCTTGAGGACGCCGGCGGCCGTCTCGTCGGGCCCAAGCCCGATCTGCTCGCCAAGACCCGCAATGGCCCGTAGCGCCCCGTCGCGGTCGAGCGGCATGCGGCCACCCAGGAACCCGTCGGCCGAGAGGAGGCCGAGCACCACGTCGGCGTCGGTGACGGTGGGTTCGGTGCCGCCCCGCCGGTAGCACACCGGGCCAGGATCGGCCCCCGCGCTTTCGGGGCCCACGCGAATGGAACGGCTGAAGGGATCTACTCGGGCGATGCTGCCACCGCCGCAGTCTATGGAGGTCGTCTCGAGCTGCGGAAGCTTGTAGCGGTACTGGTCGATGATCTTCTCTTCGCCGGTCAACGGCTCGCCGTTGATGATGAGGCCCACCTCGAACGAAGTGCCGCCCATGTCGGTGGCGATGATGTTCTTGTGGTCGAGTTCGAGGGCGAGCGACAGCGAGCCCATGAGACCGCCGACCGGCCCCGAGCCCAGCGAAGTGAGCGGAATCTCGACGGCCTTCTCGGCAGGCAAAACACCACCTGAGATCTGCATGATCAGCAACGGGTGCTTGAGGCCGGCCTCGTGCAGCTTGTCGGCAGCGCGCCGGAAGTAGGCCGCCGATGCCGGGGCCACGTAGCTGTTCATGACCGTGGCCACGGTGCGCTCGTACTCTCCCATGCGCGGAGCCACCCTGTGCGAACACGACACGTAGAGGTCGGGGGCCACGCGGCGCACGATCTCCAGAGCCCGCAACTCGTGGGCCGGGTTCTTGAACGACCACAGGAACGCAATCGCGATCGCCTTGACACCCGAGGCGACGAGGCTCCGTACGGCCTCTTCAACCGCCGCTTCGTCGAGGGGCACGACTTCTTCGCCCTTGTAGTCGATACGCTCGTTGATCTCTCTGATAAGCGCCCGCGGCACGAGCGGTACCGGCTTCTGCGTCGCCTGCGGGTGGAACAGCATATCGAGCTCGAGCCCGGCCGTCCGGCCGGTGCCCCGCATTATCAGAATCGCGTCGCCATGCCCCGCGGTCGCGAGCAGGCCCGTCTGGGCTCCGCGCCGCTCGACCAGCAAGTTCGTACCCACCGTCGTGCCAAGGTTGAAACGCTCGGTCGAGGCGATGAGGTCGCGCACACTGGTTCCACAATCGTCGGCCAAGGCCGACAGGGCGTCAAACATGCCGACGGCGAAGTCATCCTTAGTCGTTGCCGCTTTCGCGAAATACAGCCGGCCGGCCTCATCCATCGCGGCGCAGTCGGTGAATGTCCCTCCTCCATCGACACCGATGTAGTAGCCCACTCCCCGCTCCCTTGTCCCTGCGTTTTTGTGCCTAGTCTGTGGTAAGCGCGATCAGGTCCCTGACGTCGGCCACCTTCTCCAACTTGGCGACCATCTCCACCAAACGGTCGGCGCTGCCCGCCGAGATCGGCTGGCCCGCGTGGTCGAGAAGCGCCCGAAGCTTGCGTTCGATGTCGGCGAACGACAGCGGTCGCGAGGGCGTCCCCGTGGGCAGATCGACCTGCTCGACGA
>JAKAHF010000522.1 GCA_021815245.1 Actinomycetes bacterium | reverse complement strand
GCATATGCAGTCCCCGGTCGCAGGTCTCGGCGACGCCGGGGTCATGGGTGACCAGCACGAAGGTGGTGCCGGTCTCGCGATTGACCCGGTGCATCATGTCGACCACCTCGGCCGAACTCGCCGAGTCGAGGTTGCCGGTGGGCTCGTCGCCGAAGATGACCTTGGGACCGTTCACCAGCGCCCGCGCGATGGCCACACGCTGCTGCTGACCGCCCGACAACTCGGTCGGGCGATGCCGCTCCCGATCTGAGAGTCCCACGAGGGCGAGAGCATTCTTCGACGCGTCGCGCGCCTCGCGCCGGTTCTTGCCGGCGTACTCGGCGGCCAGCATGACGTTCTCGACCGCGTTCAGACTCGGCACCAGGTTGTAGGTCTGAAAGATGAAGCCGACCTCGCTACGGCGCAGTTCGGCCAGATCGCCGCGTCTCAGGGTATCGACCCGCCGTCCCTCGAGCCACACTTCGCCCGCGCTCAGAGAGTCGAGGCAACCGAGGATGTGAAGCAGCGTCGATTTGCCGGAGCCCGAAGGTCCCATGATGCCGACGATCTCTCCGGGAAGCACGTCGACCGATGCCCCGCGCAGGGCGTCGACGTAGTTGTCTTTGCCCATGACGTACCGCTTGTGGATGTCGACTCCGCGGATGATGGGGGTTTGATCCATCGAGCACTCCTATTCGTAGCGCAGGGCCGTGACGGGCTGCAGCCGCGCCGCATGCAGCGAAGGATAGAGGCCGCTCACCAAGCCCAGGATGACCGCGAAGGCCACCGAGCCTATGGCGAGCCGGGGCGTGACAAGGAAGAGATTCAAGTTCTGGCCCTCGAGCAGCTTGTTGGCGATGAGGGCGGCGATCCACCCCAAGAAGAGTCCCGACACTCCGCCGATGAGGCCGATGACTCCAGCCTCGGTGAGGAACTGCCGCACGATCTGGCTGTCGGAGGCGCCGATGGCTTTGCGCACGCCGATCTCACGGGTGCGCTCGTTGACCGACATGGTCATGGTGTTGATGACCGACAGTCCGCCGACGAAGAGGGCGATGATGGCTACCCCATAGAGGATGGCGTTGAGCACCTTGGTGGCACTCGCTATCTGGTCTTGGAAGTAGCTGGGTCCCGAGGCCTTGACGCCCCCGACGGTGTTGTTGATGAGCGTCGCCAGCTGCTCGGGATCGGTGCTGGGGGTGGGGTAGACCGTGAACTGGGTGACGAGGTCGGCCGCTTCGATCTGACCGCGGATCATCTCGGGGAGGTCGGCAACGAAGATCTGCTGGGCATCGGAGAGGCTCATGTAGACCGAGCTGTCTGGGGCGGTTAGCGTCTTGTCCATAATGCCGACCACGAGGAATTGCTTGTCGCGCACGGTGACATACTCCCCGACCTTCGCGCCGAGCTTGGCGACGAGATCGGAACCGACCACCACCGCGCCGGTCGCGCCGACCTGCAGGTCGCGTCCTTGGGAGTATGTGATCTTGAAGCTCTCGTAGTCGAGGCCGCGCATGTCGCTGCCGGCGAGGATCGCGGGCATGCCGAACGACATCGACGCCTCGGGATCGAGCAAGGTGCCGATCTCGCCCTGCACCTCGGCCACGCCCGGCACGGCTTTGATGGCGTCGAGCTTCGCATAGGAGAGGACCCCGCCCGAGAACATGCTGCTGTTCTCGGTCATGACGATCACCTTGTCGGAGTAGTACTTGGTGCCTCCCGAGACCAGGAGGTTGATCTTCTCGGCCATGCTGCCCATGACCACCAGCGCCAGCACGCCGATGGTGATGCCGAATATGGTCAGCATCACGCGGAGCTTGCGCCGGAATATGTTGCGGAGGATCCGCATGTGTTCACCTTTCGCGTCGCTGGAACGGTCGGCGGTTCGCGGCGCGTGCGCCTACGAGACGGGAACCGATATCGCAGCAGTATATCGGCGATGGGTCAGTGAGGCAGGAGCAACTGAAGGATCGGCCGGAGATCGTCGCCGTAGACGGTGTGGGAGACGCACCGGGCGACCTTCGGGGGGCAATTGACTCCGATGGCGAGCCCGACGCGGGCGAAAAGATCGAGGTCGGAGGCGCCGTCGCCGACCGCTGCGCAGTCTTGAAGGGGGAGACCCGTCGACGAGCACAGCCGGCGCAGGCTGTCGACCTTGCCGGTCGAGCCGAGGTGCGCCGCGATGGTGCCCGTGTAGATGCCCCGCTCGCTCTCGAAGTCGCTCCCGAAGCAGTGGTCGAAGGGGAACCTGCGCGCAAAAGCCTCCGCGACTTCGACGGGCCCGGAGGTGATGAGCGCGGTCAGGACTCCCGCGTTGCCGAGCGCGTCGAGCACGTCTTGCAGATTGCCGATGGCCTGGAGCTCCTCGTCGAGGTGCTGCTCGATGGCCGCGACGGGCAGGCCGGCGACATACGGGGCCCGCTCATGGTCGGCGGCGATCCAGTGGAGGGCACCTGTCTCTTCGCGATGGTCGATGTCGAGCATGCGGTCAGGCGGCGCATGGTTGAGGTGGAGCAGAAGCTGCAGCGAGTTGGGCCGCACCATGACGGTGCCGTCGAGGTCGAAGCACACGAGACGGAGAGTGCGCAGGCCCATGGCGTCAGTATATCGGGGAGTGGAGACAGAAACGCCGGGGCGGCGGGCGTTTCGCCCGCCGCCCCGGCCGGCTGGGGGGATTGTCACCGTCGAGTAGGGCTCCTTGTCACGGGCGACGCGCCGGGCGCGGACCGCCCGGCGCGCAAGGAGGGAGTCAGATCAGGCGGCTTGGCCGTAGCTGCCGTCGCCTGGGGTAGGGGGCTTCGTGCCGTTGCCGTTGGTCACCCGGCCGTCAAGCATGTGGAAGACGCGGTCGCATTTCGACGCCACGTTGGCGTCGTGGGTGACCAGCACGAAGGTGGTGCCCGTCTGCGCATTGATCTCCTGCATCATCTCGACGATCTCGGTCGAGCTGCTGGAATCGAGGTTGCCGGTGGGCTCGTCGCCGAAGATGACCTTCGGCCCGTTGACGAGGGCCCGGGCTATGGCAACCCGCTGCTGCTGGCCGCCGGAGAGCTCGGTGGGCTTGTGGTCGAGCCGATC
>JAKAHF010000521.1 GCA_021815245.1 Actinomycetes bacterium | reverse complement strand
GGTCGAGGAGGGAGTCACAGGCTTCGTGGTGCATCCCTCCGACATCACTGCGCTTGCCGGCTTGGTCGAGCGCCTAGCATCGGGGGACCCCGAATGCCAGAAAGTGGGTAGAGCCGGCGCCGAGGCGGTACGAGCCAAAGCCTCTCTCGACAAGACCGCGGCCAACTTCGCAGCCGGCATCAGGTGCGCGATGGAGCATAGCGGTCGTGCCTAGAGACTCCAGGGGATCCACCAGGGCGTCCGACGCCGCCCGCCCGACGGTCCTCGTGATCGGTCCCGTGCCACCGCCCGCCTTCGGCGTGGCGAAGGCCACGCAACTGATGCTCGACTCAGCTACCCTCGCCGAGCGTCTCCAAATCGAGCACATGGACATCAGCGACCGCCGAGGCGTCTCCAACATTGGACGCTTCGATTGGTGGAACGTCTGGCTGGCGTTTCGTCACATGGCACGACTTGCGCTGATGCTCTCTCGAGCGAGACCGCGGGTGACCATGCTGACCGCCTCCCAGGGCAAGCTGGGACTGCTTCGCGACGGCGCCTTCGGCGCACTCGCGGTGGGGTTTCGTTCGAGGCTCGTCGTCTATCTCCGCGGAAGCGGCTACGCTGAGATCCCGGCCACGCAGGGCCGGCTGGCTGGCAAGATCCTTCGCTCTCTGTTCAGACACAGTGCCAGCGTCATCGTCCTCGGACAGAGCCTGGTGCCGATGGCCGTGTCGGTCTACCCGAGCGCGAGGGTGGTCGTGGTGCCCAACGGGTGCCCCCCGGCGGTGCCCCCGGAGTCCTGCGGCGCGAGAGATGAGAGCCATCCGATCGTGTCGTACATCGGCCGGCTCGGACGGGCGAAAGGCATCGACGAGGCCCTACTGGCAGCCCGCAAGCTGGCACCGCGGTTTCCGGGAATCGAGTTCATCCTTGGAGGAGGGTGGGATTCACCCGAGTACGAGCAGCACGTGCGGGCGTTCATCGAGCGGGAGGGCCTATCCGAAGTGGTGCACCTCCCCGGACCCGTCTCGCTTCAGCCCAAGAGTGACCTACTCGCCCGCTCCTGGGTGCACATCGTGCCCTCACACACCGAGGGTCAGCCGTGGGTCATCCTCGAAGCGATGAGCGCCGGAGTGCCTGTCGTCGCGACCGATACCGGCGCCATAGCCGAGACCGTTCACGACGGGGTGACCGGGTTCGTGGTGCCGGTGGGTGACGCCGACGCGTTGGCGGACCGAATAGCCGAGGTGCTGCGCGACCACGACCTCTGGAAACAGATGTCGGACCAGACCTTGGCCAGATACGAGGCGCACTTCACCATGGAGCGGAGCCACACGTTGCTTGCCGACGAACTCAGCCGAGTAGCGGCGGGCGACGAGTAGGCACCAAGCCTACAGTCCGCGAAGCGACTCAGTAGGCGCCAGGCTACAGTCCGCGCAGCGACTCAGTAGGCACCTTTGCGGGCCAGCACCACGCTGACCGTGCGCCGCAGGATGCCGAGGTCCATGCCCAGCGACCAGTTGTCGAGATACTGCCGGTCGAGGTTGACCATCTCGTCGAAATGCAGGTCCTTGCGCCCCGAGACCTGCCACAGGCCGGTGATGCCGGGCTTGCCGCGCAGGCGCACCAAAGCCGAGGTGTCGTACAACTGCACTTCGCGCGGCAGCGGCGGGCGGGGGCCGACCAGGCTCATGTCGCCGCGCAGCACGTTGACGAACTGCAGCAGCTCGTCGAGGCTCCACTTGCGAAGGAAGGCGCCGACACGGGTGATGCGGGGATCCTTGGCCATCTTGAAGTGCGGGCCGCCGTCACTTTCGTCCTGCGACTTCAGCCCCTCGAAGAGCTGCTTCTCGGCGTCGGTGACCATCGTGCGGAACTTCAAGATCTCGAACGGCTTGCCCGCGTAGCCCAATCGCGTCTGACGGAAGATCACGGGTCCGTTGGAGTCGATCTTCACGGCAATGGCGAGGAGGGCAAGCAGCGGCGCGAGGAAGATGACGGCAAGGGCCGATACGGCAAGATCGAGGCTGCGCTTGAGGGCGCGCTCCATCTGGTCGAGCTGGTCGACGTCGACATTCACGACAGGCCGTTCGCGACAGCCGTAGACACGGGCCGCCCGCAGGCTCTCTTCGAACAGCGAGGGAACCACGCTGAACGACAGACCCGCGAGGTTGAGTTGCTGGGTGACGCGGTCGAACTCGCCTCTCTCTTCGGGATCGAGGGCCAGCACGATGTCACAGGCGGTGCCGGTGTGGAGCATCTTCTGGATGCGCTCCACCGAGAAGGCCTCGCCACGCACCGGGACCGTGCCGACGATCCTGACGCCCAGCCAGTTTCGAGATTCCAGCCCATTGGCCAGGTCGGAGGCGACGCGGCCCTGTCCCACGAGGATGACGCCTCGCATACCCTGGCCGCGCGAGAAGAGCCTGCGCTGATACCAGGACAACGTGAGCCGGTTGAGCACGAGCACGCCGACGAGCATGAAGACGCCGCTGAAGACGATCATGCGCGACTCGTCGCGATACCCGGTGAAGAAACCGTCGGTGGTGAACCAGACTCCGGCGACGAAGAAGAAGGCTAGAGCCGCGTCTTTGACGGCGAAGCCGATGTCGGCCACCCGGGCCATGCGGCGATTGGACGAATACTGGCCGTCGCGCTGCATGAGCGCCAGCACGACCACGCCGATGAGTACCTGGAACAGCAGGTGAGAGAAGCGGGCTTTCTGGAATTGATCGGGACGGCTGCTGAGGATTATGAAGGAACCGAGAAGACCGAAGAAGACGGCGAGAACGTCGAGACGATTGAGTATCCTACGGGGGCGGACCCAGCCGATGGCTGCTCCGCAGAGGTCACTCGCGATCCAATTGAATGCGATTCCGTCCATCTACCACCGCAGTTGTTGGCCCGTTCCCGCGGCGGTCCGCCTGTCATCACCCGCCGTAGTACCTGTATCGGCAAATAGCGAGCAGGAGTTGACCCCCTCCGTGGCCAAAAAGACCGTGCACAATTCGATGTTCATGCGCCGTTGTCGGCACCGGCCCGCCGCCGGCCGAGGAGGAGAGCCGTGAAGCAGGT
>JAKAHF010000520.1 GCA_021815245.1 Actinomycetes bacterium | reverse complement strand
CCGCATAGAACGCGACCGATCCCATGAAGACGAACATCGGGATGACGGTCAGGCTGTAGCTCGACCATATATCCCAGAAGTCACTGGCCAGAAGACGGAGTCCGGCGTTGGCTCCCCTGGTGATCATGAAGCCGATCACACCGACGAAGGCCATCGTGAAACCAACGGGCATGCCCAGCAGAAAGACCACAACGAGCACGGCGACGCCGATGAGGCCGATCGTTACAGGGTCCATCTGTCAGCCGCCTTGATGATCGCCTTCACAAAATCCATGATGACCACCAGAAGGGTGACCGCGAAACAAGCAGCCATCGCGTACACGAAGGGATAGAACGGGATCTTCTGTGTCATGGAGACCTCGCCCGACCTCCTAAGGCTTGCCGCGTACTTGAAGCTGTAGTACGACAGCAGAGCGAACAGGCACACGCTGAAGAGGACCGTCAACGTGTCGATGATCAGCTTCACGCGTCTCGGGAACTTGTCGACGATGAAATCGACCGCGACGTGTCCGCGCATGACCTGCGTGTGTGCGATCGCGAAGGCGATGGCCACGACCGCGACAAACGAGACATATTCGATGCCTCCCGGCACCGGATTCGAAAAGACTTTGATGCCTATGACGTCGGCCACGATGAGCACGAGCATCACCACGAGACCCAGGCCGGCTATGCCGAGAAGCACCTTGGTGAACGTGCTCAGGTACTTGTCAAGCCGGACGAGGGCCGGGTTCGTAGGTCGACCGGCGCGTATCGGCAGAGGCTCTTGATCTGGAGGCAGCATCTCCATGGGCACTCCTCGAACTAGGTCGCTTCATGCATAGAGGCGGGGCTCAGGCCCCGCCTCTATGCAGTTTTCGGTTGCTCTTGATTGGCTTTTCCTTGTCAGGATGGGCCCGCTCCTATTGCGCCGAAGGCGACTTGACGTTCTCCTTCACCCAGGCGGCGCAGTCGGCTTCAGGAACCGCCTTGTCGACCCAGTACTGGATGCGTTCGAGCAGGTACTTCTGATAGCCGTTCGTCGCATCGTCGATGGCCGCCAGTTTCTCGGTGATGACCGGCTGGACGGCCTCCTTCCACTTCGCCGCCTCGTCGGCCGCCAGGTCGATGACTTCGCGCCCGGGCTGCTGCATGAAGAACTCCATGGCGTTGTAGTCGTACGCCGACGAGACCTTCGCCCAATACTCGATGTACTCGTTGCTCACGTCTGTGAAGATCTGCTGGATGTCGGGGGGCAGCTCATCCCACTTGTCCTTGTTCATGACCATGTACATGGTCGTGATGGAGCCGATGGAGAAGGCCTGGGTGACATAGTTGACGACCTCGGCCTGCTTCCACCCGAGAAGCACCTCGCGCGGCGCGATACTCCCGTCGATGACACCCTTCGACATCAACTCATAGGCTTCATTCTGGGGAGCCGCGTATCCCTCGGCTCCAAGCGCTTTGGCGATACTCGCACCGACGCCGGTCGACCTGAGAACCAGTCCCTTGACATCGGCGAGCGTCTTGACCGGCTTCTTGGTGGTGAAGACGATCTGGGGACCGGTGCCGTAGAGCGCCAGCAGGTGCACCTCGTCGAACTCTTTGGGTTTGAAGTTCTGGTAGAAGTCGTTGACCGCATGCGTCGCCGCATAACCCAATGGGTAGCCGTTCGGCATGTCGAGCAACTCCATCACCGGAAAGACGCCCGGAGTGTAGGCGATGCACGAGAAGCCGATGTCGCAGATGCCGGTCAGTACACCGTCGTAGACCTTGTTGGCGGCAGTCAGCGAAGCCCCCGGCAGGTACTCGAACTGAACGGCGCCGTTCGTGCGTTTTGTGATCTCAGCCTGCCACATCTCCCCTACGACGGCTATGTTGTTGGTGGCCGGGAAGAACGTGTTGAATGTGAACTTCCACTGCCCCTCGGCGTAGGTCGAGCCGGTCGTGGCGGGTGCAGCGGTCGTGACTGCCCCGGTCGTCGCGGGACCTGCGGTCGACGCGGGACCTGCGGTCGTTGGCGGCGAAGTGCCCGCCGTCGTGGTCGTCGATGTGTCCCCTCCTCCGCACGCGGCGGTCAAGGCCGCCAGCACGAAGACGACCACCAGCCCAAGAACCAACCCTCTCCTCATCACGTACCCTCCTCACACTTCAGCGGCGCGGCGTCCTACTAGGCGTCCGCCAAGTTGCCAAAGAGCACGTATCGACTGTATCAGAGAGTGCATAGCTTATGGAAACGATGCGGCAAGAGAATGGCCGCAGAGGGGCGATAGGCCCCGATCGCAAAACGCAGGGGCCCCTCGACTACGCGCTGCGGGCCTCGGCGCGAAGTCTCTGAGCCAGATTCAGGCATCGCCGGTAGAGCTCCTGTTCCTTGCGCTCTGTCTCGATAAGGGCGAACTGCCTGGCCAATTCCTCCTGCTGTTCGGGTGAGAGTCGCTTCTCGGCGAACGGAAACAGGACCGCTTCTTCTTTGGCTATGTGCGGCCGTATGAGTCTGATGTAGGCGAGCGTGTTCCAGGCCAGGGTGGCCCGCGAAGCGGCGTCTCCATGCGTGAGCCGCTCCGCGCAGGCATTCACCTGCAGAGAAAGGCGACGGCATTCGTCGTGCTCGGCGAGCACCTCTCCCATCAGACCACCCAACTGCGGCACTCCCGCTTCCTCCAAGGCCTTGAAGAACAGACCTTCTTCTTTGGGGTGATGACAACCATCGATGAAGCTCTTCATGAACTCGCTGGCCTCGATGAAGAAGCTGGGACGAAGTTCGGGTATGCTGGTCTGCTGCCGGGAGTCAAGACGCCGCGCGGCGGCCTCCAGTGCGTCAAGAAACGGCAGCACCAATTGGTGTTCCTGCTCAAGAATGTCGGTCACGCGCATCGAAACGCCCTCCATATGAACACGGCTCGTTGTGCGGCGAACAGTGCGCCGAGCCGCGCCACACGAATCATGTGATTCTCTTCGGCTCCAGCCGAGAAGTACCTGCTTGCTACCGCTCCGCCGCACCCCTAGTATGATGACATGCCGATACTCGAACCATTCATACGCATCCTGGTCGCAGCCGTGCTCGGTGGCATCATCGGCATCGAG
>JAKAHF010000009.1 GCA_021815245.1 Actinomycetes bacterium | reverse complement strand
CGGCATGAACACTATCTGCGCCCGCCAGCACACTCCTGGGGGCCACATCCGACGGGTCACTTGGTTCCGTCCAGTCAGTACCCCAAGGAACTTAACTAAACTTTACTAACCTGTCAAGATGCAAAATAGTGGTTCCTACTAGTGACCGCTACTAGTGCCCGCTACGAAACGAACAACAAACTGGAGGAGTTGTCTGTGGCCGACTCCTTCATGTGCCGTTCCAAGCGTCGTATTGATATGAACCCGTTTGGGGCGTCTACGCCAGCGCAATGTCGCCTAGATTGAGGTCCTGCTCAGTAATGAGCCCGGCAAAGGTCTTACTCGCGAATCCATCGGCCATTATCTCGAGCGAGTAGCTGCCGGCTTCCAGGCCATCGAACCAGAAGTCCCCAAAACCGTCGGTTGTCTCTTCTCGGGTCTGTCCGTTCCCGGAAAGCGTGCACCTTGCCCCGATGATTACCTCCCTTGCGGCTGGGTCGTATACGGTGCCGGCGATGAACCTCTTTGGAGCGTTGAGGTAGTAGACCCGCGGCTTCTCACCAGCGGGATGAAGTAGTTCCCCTGCGACCATGTATGCTTCAGCGTCGGCTTCATCCATGAACTTGAGGGCGCCGGTCGGGCAGGCGTCAACGCACCGCGGCTCGGTCCACTCCCCACTGTCGAGAAGGTGGGCACAGCCTGTGCACTTCTGTGCGATGTTGAGACCCTCGTTCAAGAAGATGGCATGGCTCTGGCATACGCTCACGCAACTCGCACAGCCGGTGCACTTCTCAGGATCGAGAATGACGAGACCGTCTTCGCGCTTGTAGAGAGCGCCCTCCACCTTGCATGCCCGCATGCAGGCGGCTTCATCGCAGTGGTTGCACAGCGTGGGGACGTAGTGCATCTTCACCTTGGGAACGGTGCCACGCACGTGCTCGTGGAGCTTCAGCCAGAACTGGCCCGTGTCGGGCTGCGGTTTGGCGCATGGCGTCCAGTCGTTCGAGCAGTGCTCGTCCTTGCAGGCAATCTGGCAGCAGTAGCATCCGTTGCAGCGCGAAGTATCGAAGACGAAGACTTTGCTCATCGGGATTCCTCCTCCTGGATGACCCAGGCGTCGAAACGGAGCCCGGCGGCCGGATCGTAGGCCCGGGCAAATGCGTCCGGATACCTCTCGCGCCACTCGCCCATCTCGGCGGATGTCACCTTCTGTACATCGACCAGAAAGCCGCTCGTCGCCATGCCCCAGCAGTTCTTTGAGATGCCATTCTCGGGCGAAATGAGATTGTTGGCACCTCCACGGTCGAGCATGACGCCATCGCCGACCTGAATGAGGTCGGCCCGAGCGCCGTGGTCCATGGAGACTGCTCCCGGAACGATGCGCTCCCACACATAGGCCGCACCAAGTACGACGCCGCGCTGGTTGAACATCTTGACGATGTCGCCGTCTTTGATGCTCCTGGCTGCGGCATCTTTTGGGTTGATCCAGATGGGCTCGTACAGGTAGCCGTCCCAGCCCTTGATCTTGCAGGTGCGGATCTCGCGCTGCCAACTGATGTCGTCGTTCTGAGCGTGGGTCCGCCAGCGGCCGTGGTTGGTCACGAGCAACAAGGGATACAGCTTGGCGCGTTCGCCCCCCACACGCTCGTCGTGGGTGACGCTGTTCTCAATCCACTTGGGCAGTGGACCGCGTTCGTTGTCATCGGGGTAGTGGTCGGCCAAGCGCTGGGAGTAGAACTCGAGCTTGCCGCTGGGGGTGGCGAGAGGATGCCCCTCGGGATCCTCGTAGAACTCGCGCAGACCCGCCGGCACCTTCTCCCATTCGGGGTCGGTCGGCATGATGTAGTACTGCTTGTCCTGAAACTCCTCCCAGGTGATGAGGTCGTGCTCGTCCATGTTGTCGAAGCCGATCTTCATCTTTTCCTGCAGGGTGAGGCCGCTCGTATACGCGTCGTACAGGCCGAGCTTCTTTGCCACTTCGCCCACAGCTTCGTAGTCGCTGAGTGACTCCCCGATGGGGTCGATCGCCTGGTTCTCGAGCAAGATGCCGTGCACCGACCGGCCACCGGCCGACATGCGACCGATGTCTTCTTCTTCAAGCTTGGTATTGATGGGGAGGATGATGTCGGCCAGGATGGTGTCGTTCTCGAGCCACAGGTGCTGCACGACAAGGGTCTCGATCTTCGGGCTGCGGAAGGCCTCGACTGTCAGGAACCCGTCGTTCCAGCAAGTGGTGCGGCAGGGGTTGTCCATCCAGATCATGTGTATCTCGGTGCCACCCTCTTCTTTCGGAATCGGGTACTCGTAGCGCTTGAACTGGTCTTCAAGGTGCATGAACTGCTGGGTGCTGCCCGAGCTCCAGCATGATCCTTCGAGGATGGCCTGCGCGAGCTGCGGCTTGGGGATGATCTGCTTCGACGAAACCGCCAGCTGCTTCTGTCCCGGGAAGATGCTCCACGCAGGTGGCGGGCCGCCTTCCTCGGTGGAACCTTTCTCGATGGTCGGGTCGAACTTCATGCGCATGTCGGGAATGGTCCGTTTCGGCCTTGGAGTGTCGTTCATCCAATGGTCGTCGCCGCCCATCTTGTAGTACTGGTGTACGCCCGGCTTGCCGAGACCCTGCATGCCGAGCAGGCAGGCTTCGAGACGTGCGGGCTCATGCGAGTAGGGACCGCGCACGTAGGAACCGCCGTAGAAATGCATGACCGTCGTGGGTTGCTTTGCCCATTCGCGAGCCAGGGCCTTGATGGTCCATTCGGGAATCGAGGTCTTGCTCGAGGCCCACTCCGGCGTTTTCGGTACGCCGTCATCGCGGCCGAGCACGTAGTCCTCGAACTTGTCGAAACCGACCACGTGCGTGGCCACGTAGTCTTTGTCGTAGGTGCCCTCGGTCATCCACGTATAGGCGATAGCGAGATGCATAGCGGCGTCCGTGTTCGGGAGAACAGGGATCCACTTCGACGCATGCACCGCTCCCGAGTAGTTCAGATCGGGCGAGACGAAGACCTGTTTCTTGCCGAGCTCCTGCCAGTAGTACAGGACATTGCTCGGGAACTGGCCGGCAAAACCCCAAGGCGTGGTCTCGAGGTCGGCACCGATATGGAGGATCATATCGGTGTTCTGGGTCACGTCGTTCATCATGTTGTCTGCCGGCAGCACCAGGCCGTTCTCACCGTTGCCCCATACGTGCTTGGTGCCCCAGAACCAGCCCTCCCAGCTATCGGCGTTGCGTATGGCCTGGGTAAAGCCGCCCGTGAGTTCCAGCAGGTCCATCATGACCGCGTGCGCGCCGTGGACGGTCTTGGTCTCGCCGTGGCCGTCGCCGTGCGCCAACACGCCATAGACACCGTATTCCTTGTGAACGCGCCTGATCTCGTCGGCGATGATCGTGGTGGCCTCGTCCCAGGTTATCCGCACGTACTTGCTCTTGCCCCGATTCTGGGTGTTTCGTCCCCCGTGACCGGTGGAGCCCGGAGCGCCGTTCGGGTCCCAGTCGACTCGCTTCAGCGGGTATTTGATGCGATTCGGAGAGTAGACTCGCTTCTTGTAAGCGATTTGGTACGGCGGCAGAAGCCCCTTCAGAGGCGTGCGGTATTTGACGCCGTCCTTATTCAGCTCATACTGACCGAGTTCATCTTCGGTATACCGCTCAGTGTGATGATGAGGTCTGATCCGGACGATCTTGCCGTCCTTCACGTCCACCGACGCCAACTCGCCCCCTTGAGCGAACGAGCATTGGGCTAGGGTCTTCAGAACCGTTTTGTCTTTGATCCGCAGATTCTTCTTATGTCCGTCTGCCCCGATCACAAGATCTCTCCTTTCGCTGCCTCGAAAGGCACTGACGTGACGGCCAGCAACAGGGCTGTACTTACTGCCGTCTGTTCGGAAACAGGACATGAAAGGGTCACCGGTTGCGGACGCTATCATCTTTGAAAACAAATTACAAATCTCTGATTGACGTCTCATATGGCCCCTGGTAGTGTTTGCCTGCCCATCCACAGCGAGCGTCCATTCCCGCCGGCTGGTGACAAGCCGGCAACGGAGGTGTAAGCATGATTTCGGAGGAGCGGCTGCGACAGATCGCAGGCGAGGTCAATGTCAGTGCGACCACGTCGACCGTGGAATCCCGCGGTCGGAGCGATAGCCTCGTGAGCGAGATACGGCCACAGTTCGTGGTCAGAGTCGAGAACACCCAAGTCGTGCAGGCCCTCGTGAGCGAGGCACGGAGTACGCATACGCCGCTGGTGCCCGTCAGCTCGGGCCCCCCCCACTTTCACGGTGACACTATGCCAACCACCGGCGATGCCATAGTCGTCGACCTGGGTCGAATGAAGAGAATCGATTGGATCGATCGCACTGAACGGGTCGCCGCTTTCGAGCCGGGAGTCACGTTCGGCGAACTGATCCCGGCGATCGCGCAACAAGGGCTGCGCCTGAATACGCCGCTACGCCCCCGCACGACGAAATCGGTGATCGGGAGCATGCTTTCGCGTGAACCGGTCATCATGCCCCGCTACCACTGGGATGCCGGAGATCCGATGGGCTCGACCGAGGTGGTCTTCGGCACGGGCGACCTGTTCCGTACCGGCGCTGCAGCAGGCCCCGGCTCCATTGAGGAACAACGCGAGGCAGGCGGAGCTCAAAAGGAGGCCGCCGGCCCGTCGACCAATTCCTGGCACCGCGTGATCCAGGGCGCTCAGGGCACGTTGGGCATCGTCACCTGGGCTTCCGCCCGGTGCGAGATCCTGCCGACCATCGAGGAACCGTTCTTCGTCGGTTCACAGGATCTGGGCAGGCTTATTGAAGCCGCTCGGTGGCTGGTCAGGTTGAGACTCGCCAACGAGTGCTTCTTGGTCAACGGTAGCCAGTTCGCGGCGCTTTCCTCGTGGTCACGTGAGGGGTACGCCGACGTCAAAGCTGAGGCCCCTCCTTGGGTGCTCTTCTACAATCTGGCCGCCCATGGCTACCTTCCTGAGGAGGGTATACAGGGACGACTGCTCGACACCCGTGATCTGATGCAAAGGATCGGCCTGGCGCCGATGAAGAGCGTGGCGGGCACGGCCGCGTCGCGGTTTCTCAAAGACGCCCGTCAGCCGTCTGTCGGACCTTACTGGAAGCTGCAGCCCAAGGGAGGGTGGCAGGATATCTTCTTCGTAACCACCTACAGCAGACTGCCCGGTCTGGTGTCGACCATGAGGAAGATCGCTGCCCAGATCGGCTGCTCCGAACTCCCCTTGGGTGTCTATGTCCAGCCGATCGTGCAAGGAACAAGCTGCCACTGCGAATTCACCGTGTACTACGATCCCGACAACGGCGCCGAGACCAAGGCTGTGCGTGCCCTAGTCAATGCCGCCATAGACCCTCTCATGGCGGCCGGGGCTTTCTTCTCGAGGCCGTTCGGTGAAGTAGCCAAGGATATCGTGAACCGGGACGCCGCCAGCGTGATGGTGCTGAAGCAGGTCAAGGAGATCCTTGACCCAGCGGGCATTCTCAACCCCGGCAAACTCTGCTTTTGACATAAGGGGAGAGAGATGACCCTACAAGACTTCCAAAGCGACATGGAGACCTGCTCCCGGTGCTCGGCCTGCAAATTCGTCCCGCTGGAGCGCATAGCCGGGTATGACCACGCCTATGTCTGCCCGAGCATCGCACGCTACAACTTCAACGCCTACTCGGGCGGCGGCCGCCTCGGCTTCGGTCTCGGCATACTCAAAGACAGGCTCGCGTACGATCCCAAGGTCGCGGAAATCATCTACAACTGCAATCTCTGCGGCGCCTGCGACGTGTCCTGCAAGTACGGCATGGATATGGAGGTTCTCGAACCGCTGTACGCGATGCGCCACGAGTGCGTCGCCAGCGGGCACACCCCTCCGGTCCTCGGCAGGTTGGTGAACAAGATGGGCGACGGGTCACCCATGAGGACCGTTACCGACGTACCCACCAGAGCGTGGTATGAAGACCTCGAGGTGCCGGACTACTCAGAGAGAAACGTCTCGGTCATCTTCCATGCGGGCTGCATGGCAAGGACCGACCTCACGAGCGCCCGCGTGGCCCGCGCTGCCGTGTCGCTTCTTCTGCGAGCGGGCGTTGACGTGGGCATCGCAAAGGACGACGAGCCGTGCTGCGGTGGACGGGCCTACGAGATGGGCTACGAGGAGGAGAGCCGAGCCCAAGCGGCCCTGAACCTGGCGCGACTGCAGAGGTCGGGGGCGGTAGAGGTCGTGACCACCTGCGCTCAGTGCTACCAGTACTTCAAAGTGCTCTACGAGAAGCTGCACCTAGGCACCGGGCTCGCCGTCTACCACATCACCGAGTATCTCGCCGAACTGCTGGAACTTGGCAAGCTCGTACCCAAGAAACAGCTCGATCTCACTGTGACCTACCACGATCCCTGCCACCTCGGCCGGCTTGCTGAGCCCTGGGTCCACTGGCAGGGCGTCCAGCGCGAGACACACATGCGAGTCTTCGACCCACCCCGGATCTTCCGCCGCGGCGAGGCGGGAGTGTACGAGGCACCTCGGCGCGTATTGAGGAGCATCCCGGGCGTTGAACTCGTCGAGATGGACCGCATCCGAGAGTACGCCTGGTGCTGTGGCGCGGGTGGAGGAGTGTGCGAGACAAACGCGGAGTTCGCTCAGTGGACTGCGGGCGAAAGGTTGCGGGAGGCAGGCTCGACTGGAGCCGAGGCTCTCGTCACAGCGTGCCCGCACTGCCTCGACAGCTTCGGACGAGCGGCGGCCGGCGCCGGCAGCGCCCTTCAGATCTACGACATCGTAGAGCTCTTCGACAAGGCGATCTAGGGAGCATGAGTCATGCCACTCAAGGATGAACAATTCAAGGCCTTTGAGAACCTACTAGGCCCGGAGAACGTGTCCTCCCACCCGGCGATCCTCGACTCGTACGCGTGGCGCTCGGGGCTGGTTGCTATCACCCAGGACCACAAGCCTCGGTTCGAGGCTATCCTTCTGCCAGAAAGCACGGAGGAGGTGCAGGCCATCGTGCGACTCTGCAACCGGTTCGGCCTGCAGTTCAAGGCCTCGAGCACCGGCTGGGGCGGCTACGGCGACGCCGCTGGGCCAGGTTGCGTGAAGATCGACCTGAGACGGATGAATCGCATCATCGAGATCAACGAGGACAGCATGTACGCGGTTGTGGAACCGTATGTCGTCACCGCCCAATTGCAGGGCGAGTTGATGAAGCGGGGCCTGCACTGCAACATCAACGGTGCCGGAGCCCAGACCTCAGCCCTCCCCCTGGCGGCGCACGAGGGGATCGGGCATCTGAGTCAGAGCACGAGTTTCGGGGAGAGAAACCTACTCGCCTGCGAGTGGGTCACGCCTCAAGGGGACATCGTGCGGACGGGATCACTGGGCGCGCTGGGCGAGTGGTTCTACGGAGACGGACCCGGGCCCTCGCTCCGGGGCATCATACGTGGGAACGTCACCCCGCTGGGTGGGCTGGGCGTGTACACCAAAGCGGCCACCAAGCTCTACCACTGGCCGGGTCCCTCCACCTGGCCCTTGGAAGGCACGTCGCCCAGATACACAGCCGCTACGATCCCAGCGAACATGATCATGCGTTACCTTTCTTTTCCAGACGAGGCCGGCCGCACCGCGGCGGTGCGTAGGATCGGTGAGAACGAGATCGGGCTCGTTTTGATGGGCTTCAACGTGAACATGCTCGCGGCAAACATCGCCACCAGCAACGAAGAAGAGCTCCTCATGGTCAAGCTCTTCGAGAAGGACGTGCGTGGACCTGGCTTCGTGTTGGCGGTGGCCGGCAACTCCACGCGCGACTTCGACCACAAGAAGCGGGTGCTCGAGGCCATACTCGCCGACGTCGGAGGAGCCTCTCTGCCGGCGGTGGAGGAGCCGGAGGTGCAGTATGCACTGTTGTGGCGCTGCATACGCGTAACAGGGTCCGTGCGAGAGACAATGCGGGCGACGGGCGCATTCGCCGGTGAAGTCTTCGGAACCGACTCGTACGGGGTGCAGGCCAATTTCATCCAGCACTCCATCAAGGACAAGACCGATCTGATCGAGCGTGGACTCGTGTACGCCGATAGTACGATCCCGTTCCTTACCTCCATCGAGTTCGGCCATCTCGGTCACTCGGAGGTGCTCTTGCGCTACAGGCCCAGTCTCGAGACGGCTCCGGGACTCTTGGAGTATGTCGGCAAATCGAATGCCAATGCAGTGAACGGACACTACGGCATGCCGCATCACGTCTTCGGCGACGCACAGCATGACTTCTTCGGTCCGCAAGTGAGCAACTATCATCACTGGTCGAGGAAGCTCAAGCAGAGCCTCGATCCCAATCAGGCGTCGGAATCTTCGTGCTTCATCACGCCAAGCGAGAAGTGAAGAGTGCGCTCCTTCTACCCTCCCGTCGATGGCGCCCGATCTTCCGCTCCAGGCGCCATCGACGCCGGTTCTCTTGCCGGCGCGGTTGTTACGATAGCAGTTATGAGTCAACGTTCTAGATCGGTGATTACATGGTAGTATGCGGTCAGTTCCTCGGCAGACGAGAGGCCGCGAATCAAGCGGGTTGCCGGCATACTCGAACCCAGATGCTAAATCGAGACAGGTGAAGGCTGGCATGACCGGCAAGACCACAAAGCCCTCCGCAGTCAAGATCTACACGATGAAAGAACTCCGGGAGGCCACGGGCGCACCATCCACAACCATCCACTTCTATTTGCGCAACGGCTTGCTGCCTCTGCCCAATAAGACATCGGCCAGCCGATCGCTCTACACCGAAGAGCACCTCAAGATCCTCAACAAGATAACCGAGCTCAAGAACGCTGGGCTGTCGCTGACCCAGATCGAGCACGAAGTCCGCGGCTTGGTCGACGCGGCGAACCGCAGCAAGATCGACGTGGTTGGCATCGAGCGCGAGCGGACACGCAACCGCATCCTCGCAGTAGCCATCAAGGAGTTTGGCAGCAAGGGCTACCAGAAGACCCACATCACCAGCATCATCCGAAGACTGCACCTGACACCCAGCCTGCTCTACAGTTACTTCTCAAGCAAACGTGTCCTTCTCCTCGAGTGCGTCCGAGTGCTCATGAATTCGAGTCTGGAGTTCGTCGATTCCAAGCAGGCGACGACCGACGATCCGGCCCGACGTGTCCTCTGGTTGATTTTCGGGCACTCGAATGTGTTCAAGCTTGGCTCGTCCGCACTCAGCCTTGCGCACATCGAGGGATCGCAGAACGACAAGGAATTGCACAAGCCACTACAACGGCTGTTCAACAGCATCATCGACCACTATATGAGGGAGCTGCAAGATCAGGATCAACCTGATCGACAGCCAGGCCCTGTGTCCGATGAGCTACTTGCCCATAGTCTGTTCGGTGCCTACCAGCAGACTATGTTCAGGATTCAAGCCGACAAGAAGTACTCCCGCAAGGACACGATGCTCACCCATCTCTGGCTCTTTCTGGCCGTGCAAGCGGCTCGCAACGGCGAGATTGACATCGACGCACGCCTGAAGGAGTACGAGAGCTTCGTTAACGAGCTATCCAGCGACCTGCCGCCACTTCCATCCCACTTGCGGGAGTAGCCCGCCACGGCCCTCGCCGCCCAGGAAGTCCCGCTAGGCATGAGAGATGTGGCTACATCCGGGTGCCGCGCGTCGCCTACGCCAGCGCCTGGACCAGATGCTCGTGATCCAGGTTGCCACCCGACATGATGACCGCCACCTTCTTGCCCGCCAGCCGGTCGTTGATCTTGATTGCCGCCGCGATGCTCGCGGCACCGGCCGCCTCGGCCAGATTGTGGGTCGACTGCAACGCCAGGCGGATGCCGTTCAACAGCTCGTCTTCGCTGAGCAACACCACATCGGTGATGCGGTCTTTCATGATGGCGTAGGCGAGTTGGAAGGGGCTGCGCGCCGCAAGACCGTCGGCCACCGTCGGAGAGATGTCGATGGTGCTCCACTCGCCCTTCTGCCACGAGGCGTAGAAGGCCGCGGCCCGCTCGGGCTGCACGCCGATGATCTCGACCTTGGGGTTGATCGCCTGGGCCACCTTGACCAAGGAAGCGCATCCGGCCCCCCCGCCGATCGGGCAGATGATGACGTCGACGGCCGGCAGGTCTTCGAAGATCTCGAGGCCCATGGTGCCAAGGCCGTTCAAGATCTCGGGCTCGTTGCCCTGCTCGACGTAGTAGTAACCGGCGGCGTCGACCAGCTCTTCGCAGTACGACTGTGCATCGTAGAAGTCGCTGCCGTGCACGATGAGCTCGGCGCCGAAGCTGTCGACGATGCGGTTGATCTCGGGATTGTTGCCCTCGGGCACCACGACCGTGCAGGGCACGTTGAACCAGCGCGCAGCCCAGGCCATGGCGAGACCGTGGTTACCGCGAGTGGCGACGAGCACACCCGCCTCGAGTTCCTCCTTGGACATGTGCTGGAAGAAGTTGAGGGCCCCCCGGATCTTGAACGATCCTGTGGGATTGTGGTTCTCGTGCTTGACGTACACCTCGCAGCCGACCAGGCGCGACAGCTCGGAGTAGTAGACCAGATTGGTGCGGTTCAGATAGCGGCCGATGACGGCCTTGGCCTTGACGACACCGAGCAGGTTGACGTCGTTGCTCAGCGCCTCGTAGTTTCTCAACATTAGACCCTTCCTTCAGGCGAGTCTCGACTGGTTCCAAGATACCAGGGGGCGGCAGTGGCGGTGCGGATTTCGCGATGGGACGATCCTCGAGCGGTCGGGTACCTCCTCATCCCGCCCGACGCCCGCTGAGAGTCGTCGTGATATGTTCGGCAGAACTGGATCCTAAGTCAGGACGTGTGCCGGTGGAGCAGCCGGTTGTGTTGGGGTGGGCGCTGACTGGAATCCGAAGGCGCAGGCGAAGAGCAAGAGGAGGCATGAGTGACGCAGCTTTGGGACTATAAGGTCTGGGTGGATTCGGGAGGTCCGGGTGAGGAGGCTGTTCTTCGCAACCTCGGCAAGGACGGGTGGGAATTGGTCGCAGTCGCTGTGGTCAACGGCCACAAATGCTGCTATCTCAAGAGACCACTCGTCTAGGTCCGACGTCGCGGGCACGGCGGCCTTGGACATCCCGCTCGTATCCATAGGCGCCCGCACCTGTAGCACTTCCCATCGTTGCTGCACGCGTGACTGTTGATCCCCGACAGGTCGCCCCAAACGGGTGCCCCGACGTGGGAATGACGGACTACGTCATTCCCTTCTCAGAGCATCGGGGTCCGGCGCCATCCGGCGCCGGACCCCGTCATCTGCAGCTCTCGCGTCAGCCCATCGAAGCGGGCCGCCGCGAGGCGCGAGAGCCCATAAGCGGGCAGCCTTTCGCCGTCAGGGTTCGATTGGCACGCCTGATGTAAGGACGCAAGGAACGTTCGTAGCAGCGCTACGGACGCGACTGAGGACGAAGCATCTGGCCGCCAAGCGGATCCTGACGGCCGAGATGCTGATCGCTTGTGGACTACCGCGCCTCTAGAAGTAGTACCCCTCGGGCAGCGCATCGGTGGGCGTACCCGCCGGCACCCAGCTCAGATCGAGGATGGTGTAGGTCGGGTTGGCGCGCTTGAACACCGGCACCACCCGCTGGCCGATCTGCGGCTCGCCCATCAGCAGGTAGCTGAAGAGGATGGTGCAGACGCCGTCGAACTCGATGTTGATGAAGCGGATGGGCTTGTCGAGCAGGTTGAAGGCGCCCGAACGCATGCAGACCATGAAGGTGTGCACCTTGGCCGTCTTCTTGGCGATATCGGTCATGTCGATGACCGTGTTCTTGCCCAGGCAGTCGGGGCAGAATATGCGGAACGGCTGGAAGATCGAGCCGTTGGCCTCGCACTCGGGGTTCTCACACTTGGTAGCGAGCAGCTTGCCCTGCGACAGCGACTCGAAGAAGACCGCCTCGCCGCCGTACGTGTGCACGTAGGTCAGGTCGCGCGGCTTGGTGACTCCGACCAGCTTCCAGTCGGCGTCGGCGTCGCGAATGGGCATGTGCTGCTCGAGGCGGTGGAAGTCGCCGCGGAACTTGTAGCGGCCGTCCTTGACTTGGACTTGTCCGTATTGGCTCATCGTTCAGCCTCTCTTAGGCGTCTTGTTTCAGGAGATGGTCAGGATCCATGACGATGGTCGCCGTGACGTGCGACCCCACGCCCGCGTGGCTGATCGAGAGCGCGCGGTGGGCGTCCTTGACCTGGAGGTCGGTCCAGTCTTCGGGCTTCTCGCGGCCGAACTCGTCCCAGCGCTTCTGATCGCCGTGGATCTCGGCCCAGCGACCCCACAGGTGGTTGGCGATCTCGAACACCTGCATGATGCCGCTCGCGCCCACCGAGTGCATACAGCCGATGAGGCCACCCGACAGGTTCGACGGCAGCTTGCCCGGTTTGCCGGTGTGCGGGTTGGTGTGGTAGCAGTCGCCCGACTCGACGAAGTCGCGGCCGTAGCCGTAAGGACGAAGCCCGATGTCTTCGTAGGTCTGCACGTCGCTGATGGTGAAGGCGTCGTGGAGCTCGATGACGTCGAAGTCGTCACACGGATTGTTGACGCCGGCCATGCGGTAGGCATAGTAGGCGGCCATGCGGGCGGCAAGGAAGCCGGTGAAGCCGGGATAGCGCTCGCCACCCGGGAACTCCTTGGCCAGGTTCTTGTACTGGTCGGGCGACTCGTGCGGCAGAAGCGGGATATCCATGTCGCGGCGGTCGGCCGGACGGAGCGTGTGCGAACCGGCGGTGACCCAGATGCGCAGCGGCTTGTTAGGAGTGTCTTTGGTGAGCTCCATGGCCGTGTCTTCATCGCAGAGGATCGCGCAGGCCGAGCCGACGCTCATGAGGCAGCAGTCGAGGGCGCGCAGCGGATCGGCGACCAGGGGCGACATGAGCACGTCGTCGACGGTGATCTTCATCGGGCCGTGGGCGAAC
>JAKAHF010000519.1 GCA_021815245.1 Actinomycetes bacterium | reverse complement strand
AGGTCGGCGTCGTGCAGATGGGAACTGACGTTCGGCCGGCCGACGCGGTGAAAATCGTAGGTGCGCACGCGCGGCAGCAGGGATCCGTGCGGGCGGGCATAGACCAGCCGGAGGTGATCCATGGTGTCGGACGTCTGGACGTGGCTGTAGCTGGTGATCTGGTCGGGATTGCGAACCCCCATCTGGAAAAGCGCGCTGTTTTCGTTCGGCATGACCGGTCCTCCCTGAGCCCCCTGCACGCTAGCGCAAACCGCGGCGGATCCGAACAGGCAATGCGCGCCGGGGATCACAGGCACGCCCAACAGGGCGGCGGCATAGGGCGCCAGGAAATGGACTTGCAGAAAGCGGGGGGCACTCATCCTTGCGACTCCTCGGCCGGAAGTTGGTCGGTTTCGGTGTAATAGCTGCGCGCCAGACGGCTGGTCTCCAATCCGCCCCCCGATGAACGACCGAGAACTGCGTCCCGGTAGCCGGCCTCAAACGCTGTGCCAGCTTCTGACCCATGGCCATAACCATGGTCTTCCACGTTGGCATAGATTTCGGACTTGACTACCAAGGGTTCCTCACGCGATACACGGACGGAATCGCGCGGTCGCTCATTTGGTTTGTCAGTGTCGGCCGGTTCGTCTCGCTCAACACCCGTGCTAGTCGCAAGAGGCCCGACGGTGCACCGGTCCTCGACCCTGCGCTCAAGGGCAGCCGCTTGAATTGCCTCGGTTAGCCGGGCGATTTCTCTGTCTTCATGGCGAAACCAACTCGTGCTCCAGATTCTGTGCATCTTCCAACCAAGTCCCTCGAGCACCTGCTGACGAAGTCGGTCTCGATCTCTCGCGGAGCGCGCGCGATGGTAGGTTGCGCCGTCGCATTCGATGCCCAGCAGATAGCGTCCCGGCTTCTCGGGATCCTTCACGGCTAGATCGATGTAGAAGCCGCCCGTCCCGACCTGTCGGCTGACTTGGTATCCCCGGGCGGTCAGCGCGCGAAATACCGCGTCCTCAAACGGGGATTCATCGTCTCGATCTGACACCGTCGGTAGATCGAGGGAACCAGTCTGGGCGTAGGCAAGAAACGCCTTCAGTGCGCGCACCCCTCGCTGCTTGCTTCGCTCGAGATCGATATCGTCCGCAGTGAGATTCGTGAAGACCTCGCACCGGCGACGAGCTCTGGTTATCAGCACGTTCAGCCGTCGTTCGCCACCGTCGCGGTTGACTGGCCCAAAATCCATAGCGACCGCGCCCTCCGCGTTCCGTCCGTAGCCTACGCTGATGAAGATGACGTCTCTCTCATCGCCCTGGACGTTTTCAAGGTTCTTGACGAAGAAAGGCTCATGAGGGTGGCCATGGAAGAACGCCTCGCACGAGTCGTCCATTCGACGATGACGCTCCAAATGATCCAGTATCGCTTCCATCTGGGCGACGCTGAACGCGGCAACACCGAGCGTGTGCTGGTCGACCGATGGTTTCGCAAGCTGAGCCCGAGCGTGGTCCATGACTGCCTGGGCCACAACTGAAGCCTCTCGCTCATTCCTTCGGCTACGACCCCGGTCATAGATACCGTCAGCAACCTGGTGATAGACGAGCCCAAGCTCTCGAATGTCGCCATCGGGGCTCGGGAAGACGACCAACTTGTCGTCGTAGAACTCGTGATTGGAGACTGCTATCAGCGACTCATGCCTGCTGCGATAGTGCCATCGCAACATACTCTGCACTGCCCCTTGGGAACGGAAGAGCCCAAGGATGCTCTCGATGTCGGATGTAGCATTCGCTCCATCATCGCCGTCGACTTGTATGGTCGCGTCGAAGAAGCTCGTCGGCGGTAGTTGACGATCGTCGCCGACGACGACCGCTTGGCTGGCCCTCACCAACGCGCCCAGCGCATCCACCGGCTTCACCTGGCTGGCTTCGTCGAAGACGACGAGATCGAAGACTGCTCCCCCAGGAGCCAAATAGGCCGCAACAGAAAGCGGACTCATCATCAGTACCGGCTTGATCGCAAGAATGACATTTCCGGCTTTGGTCATGAGCTGCCGGATTGGGAGGTGGCGTCTCCTCTTCTCGAATTCCCTCAGAAGCACGCCCATTTGGCCGACCGAGTATCGTTGAGGCAACCGACTCCAGTGGGCCATGGCGACGCGAGAGCGAGTGCTCTCAACCACAATCCGATCGAGCTGACCGTACCGACCAACGAGGCGATCGTGACGCCCCCGGTCAAACCCGGCGAGGCTTTGACGCTCACCTAGAGCCCTCTTGTATAGACTGTAATACCAGCCGAAGACAAAGGACTGGAGCAGCCGGCACTCCTTGGGACTCCAGTTCGCAACCACGCTCCGCAGTTCCCTAAGCCCCCGCTTGTCACAAAGATCCAGTACTTGATTCAGATTGACCAGGTCGTACAGAGTATCCTCATGTTGCATCCAATCGGCCAAGCGAGCCGCGAGGGAATCGTAGGTCATGTCCGGCGCCTGACATGCAGCCGACACCTCATTTGTGAGCCTCAGTGCAGACATCAAGACCGCCAAGGCACTCCTCCACCTGGACAGTGTTGCCTGCACCGTCTCTATGGCCTGCCGCACGACCTCCGGCTCCACGTGCCTTTGGATGGCCACGAAAATGGCTGAGCCTACAGTGCCCGCCCGAGCATCGGAGTGGACAGAGGCCAGATAGTCCGCGCAGATCTTGAGGTGGGGCCAATCAGGCTTGCCGCCCGCCCACTGGATCCCGAACATGGCCGAGAGGTCAACGGGACTGGCGGCAATCTTGGCCGCCTGGCGATGCGCGTCGTCGATTGCGTTCATAGCGGCGATCGTCGCGGAGAGGTCCTTGGGGGCGTTCCCTCTAAACTGACTCTCCGCCAACCTACGAGCAGCCCGGTATTCTCCGGACACTGGACGCCACCACTTCGCACCCAGCGTGGCGAGCACCTGGCTCGTTTGCTCGGCATCGAAATCCCAAGCCGTGAGCTTCAGCTGGTGATCAAACCTAAGGTGGAGGTCGCGAAGTGTCAATGCCGGTTGAAAACGGACCCCTCCGCGCCGAAGTAAAACGGACCCCTCTCCGCTAGTTCTCTTCGGTCAC
>JAKAHF010000518.1 GCA_021815245.1 Actinomycetes bacterium | reverse complement strand
CTTTGATGAGCACTCCCATCCTGCTGGCTGCACCGATCGAGCTGATGACCGTGACGGGCACCGAGATCGCGAGGGCACACGGGGATGCGGCAACGAGAACCACGAGAGCGCGTTGGATCCAAAGCGCGGGCTCGCCGACAAGGCTGCCCACGATGGCGACGCCCGCCGCGACCACCATGACACCAGGGACGAGCGGTCGTGCGATGCGGTCTGCGAGCCGTTGGCTGGCGCCCTTGCGACCCTGTTCCATCTCGACGATGTGAACGATGCGGGCCAGCGAGTTGTCCTCAACCCTTTTTGTAGTGAGAACGGTAAGCGCGCCGGTGCCATTGATGGATCCGGCGAACACTTCATCGCCTGGTCCGACCTCGATCGGTAAGGACTCTCCAGTGATCGCCGAGACGTCGAGCGCGCTGCGACCCAGTTCGATGACACCGTCTGTGGCGAGACGCTCGCCGGGCTTGACAAGCATCCGGTCGCCGACGCCGAGGTCGCTCGGATCGACGACGAGTTCTTGACCGCCACGCAGGACGGCGGCTTGAGTCGGGACGAGTGCGAGCAGTGAGCGCAGGCCGCGTCTGGTGCGGATCAGTGAGTACTCCTCCAGTCCCTCACTGATCGAGAAGAGGAAGCCAAGCATCGCGGCCTCGCCCACCTCGCCCAGAATCACGGCACCGATGCCCGCAATGGTCATGAGCGTCCCGACGTCGATGCGTCCCTTCAGCAGACGTCGCACAGTGCTCGGAACGAACGTGTACCCGCCCGCCAGCAGCGCAGCAGCTTCCATCGCGAGGACTGCACCAGGGGAGGTAGATTGAATCGATGAGATCCAGGAAGCCAGCAGGAACACGCCAGAGACCGTGGCGAACCGGATCTCGCTGACATCCCATAGTCGTTCCGGTTCGCGCTCCGAGGCTCCTTCGTCAGAGGCGTCGCGATCGTCACCGCACCCGCACGCATCACTCATGATCGTGGCTCCTTGCCTGGAACGCGCGCGAGCCGTAGGTCGGGCACAGCGTGACGACGTCACCAGTGCTCGCGAGCACCCCCTCTGCTGCGCGCAGGATGGAGAGCATCTCGGGTTCACAGGTCGCGGAGAACACGGATGCTCGGCCGACCGGTCGAGACTCCGCCAGTCCACAGTCCACGAGGCAGCGCAGATGCGCCGACACGGTCGACTGCGCTAGCCCCAGATGCTGGGTCAGTTCGACGACGCGGTGTTCGCCCAGGAGCAGATGGCTGAGGATTGCGAGGCGCGAGGGGTCGCCGAGGCTGCGAAAGAGGCTTGCAGCCGCCTGCAAGGCCGGCGGCTCGGGGACAACCACCCCGGGATCATGCGGCCTGCGCATCTTAGCAACCTTTGCCGATGTCATCGTCACATGACGATGATACTGGAGATGCCACCTTGTCTTGGGCGGCCGGTCACACTGCTTCGAGTTCCCCCTCGGTCGCCGAGGACCCATAGCCGGGAGCAGGTTCCTCGTGACACTGGCGCACGGCGCCTTTCAGTGTCCTTCGTCGATCGGCAGGGTCAGTGTGAATCTGGCTCCTTGGCCCGGACCCACCGATGTCGCGGTGAGTGTGCCTCCATGGGCGTGCGCGATCTCGCGTGCGATGGTGAGGCCCACACCAGATCCCTGCGACCGCCTTGCAGCCCCCGGCGCTCGGTAGAAGCGTTCGAATACCCGCTGCTGATCCTCGGCGTTCAGCCCGATGCCGGTGTCCGTGACGCGTATCCAGGCAGTTCGAACCGTCTGTTCAACGTCGATCCTGACAAGGCCGCCAACCGGCGTGGCGACCAGCGCGTTGCCAAGCAGGTTGGTCACCACTTGCGTGATGCGGTCGGGATCGACCGATGCTGATATGGGCGAAGCCGTTCCGACTTCGAGTCTGACATGTGCATCTACGAACTGGGGGGCGAGTCGCTGCGCTGCGGCACGCACGAGGGCGGTGATGTCCGTCGGCGTGCACTTCAGGTCGAAGCGTTGCTCCTGTGCTCTTGATAGGGCCGCCAAGTCGTCGGCCAGCCGATGCAATCGCCGAAGTTCTGTCGTAAGCGCATCCAGGGTCGCCGCGTCCGCGGAGAAGACACCGTCGATCATGCCCTCGACGTAGCCGTCCAGCGTGGTCAGTGGGGTGCGCATCTCATGGGCCACGTCACCGAGTAGCCGAGTGCGTCGCTGTTCCGTCGCCGCCAGACTCGCGGCGAGAGTGTTGACATCGGCGGCGAGTGCGGCCATTTCGGGTTCGCGGGGAAGCGGAACGCGCGACAAGTACTCGCCTTCTGCGATGCGCCGTGTCGCCTGTCGGACCGCGGTCAACGGCTGCATCAGTCGCTGCGTCACCAATAGTGCGGCTCCGCCGGCGATGACCAGTGCCACGGCCATACCGATGAGGAGTGCAACGTTGAGAGACGACGTGTAGGCAAGACGCACACTCTGTGCATTCGCGCTCGTGGCACCGCCCATCATTGACCAGTCGCCGCTGCCCATGCCGGCCATCATCGACATCTGCGCGTCGAACAGGCGTGGCGCCAACAGGCGCGTGGTTACGAATGCAGTCGAGGCACCCGCGACAACGACGGCCGCGTACGAGAGGTAGAGGCGTGCCGGTAGTCGGAGGGTCATCAGGTCGTGCCGATGAAGCGGTAGCCGACGCCGCGGACCGTGGCGATGAACTGAGGGTTGGCGGCGTCGTCTCCAAGTTGACTGCGCAGGTTGCGAATGTGAACGTCCACGACACGATCATCGCCGTAGAAGTCGTAACCCCACACTTGCTGCAGCAGCTGCTGTCGCGAGAAGACACGGCCTGGCGAACTGGCCAGAGCGACCAGGAGTTCGAACTCAAGCGCGCTGAGATCGGTTGAAGTGCCGCGAACGTCGAGCGAGTGCGCATCGAGGTCGATCGTGAGATTGGGAAAGTGCAACTGGTTGCGCGGTTCCGCGGATGCACGCTGTCGCCGCAGGATCGTGCGGACACGAGCCACTACTTCGCGTGGGCTGAATGGCTTGGTGATGTAGTCATCGGCACCGACGCCAAGACCGACGAGCTTGTCCACTTCCTCGGCCTTGGCCGTCACCAAG
>JAKAHF010000517.1 GCA_021815245.1 Actinomycetes bacterium | reverse complement strand
CTTCAGGGGTAAGGTCGTCAAGGTGACCTCCGAGACCGGAGCCGGACTTAACCAAGGCAACCTTTGCGTCAAGGGCCGCTTCGGCCAGGGCTATGCCGACGCGACCGATCGCATCGGCCATCCGTTGGTCAAGAACGCCAAGGGCGAGCTCGAGGAAGCCTCGTGGGCGGACGCGCTTGCGCGCATCAAGGACCGTTGTGGCGCCGCCATAGACAAGAACGGCGGCCAGACGGTGGCTGCCATCGTGGGCACCAACGCTACCAACGAGGCTGCGTACCTCGTGCAGAAGTTCATGCGCGCGGTGGTCGGCTCCAACAACGTCGACGCCATCGACCACGGCGAGCAGAAGGCCTCCGAGAAGGCGCTGCAGGCTGCCTTCGGTCTCGCGGCAGCCACCAACACGCGCAAGGACCTGTGCGATGCGGGGGCCATCCTGGTCGTGGGAGCCAACCTGACCGCCTCCGACCCTGTGCTGGCTCTCGAGGTCGTCAAGGCCGTCCGGACGAACAAGGCAGTGATCGTGCTCGATCCGCGCACCACCGATCTGGCCGCCAAGACGAAGTATCACCTCGCCGTGAAGCCGGGCACCGACCTGGCCGCATTACGCGCCATGATGAAGCACATCCTCGACCTCGGTCTGGAGGATGGCGCTTTTGTCACCGCTCGCACCGAAGGGTTCGACGCGTTGAAGAAGTCACTTGCGGGTGTCGACATCGAAGCCGAAGCCGCGACGTGCGGTGTCTCCGCCGACCTTCTGCGGGCGGCAGCCGTGGCCTTCGGCCAGGCGGCCGGAGGCGCCATCATGTACGGAGCCGGCGCCACCCGTGGACCGATCGGCGCTTCTGTGGTTGCGGCGCTTGCCGACCTGGCTCTGCTGACGGGCAACGTCGGCAGGCCCGGCGCCGGGGTCTACCCGCTGCGCTATGGGGCGAACTCTCAGGGCTTGGCCGACATGGGCGTCCGGCCCGATTCGCTCGCTGGTGGAGTCTCGCTCGGCGACGCGCAGGCGGTCGCCAAGGTCGAGGCTGCCTGGGGCGCCAAACTGGCCGGTCTCGCGCCCGGCGTGGCGGTCGACGAGATCATCGGTGACATCGAAGCGGGGCAGATCTCGGTGCTCTATGTCGTGGGTGCCGACCCCGCCCTAGCGCTACCCGATGAGGCACGAGTGAAGGCGGCGCTGACGAAGCTCGACCTTCTCATCGTTGAAGACAGTTTCCCGAGCGACACTGCTCAGTTGGCCGACGTCGTCCTGCCCGCGAGCATTGCTCTCGAGGACGAGGGTACCTACACCAACGCCGAGCGCTGCGTGCAGCGGGTCCGTCCGGCTGCGAAGCCGTGCTGTGAATCGTTGCCCGACTGGCAGATCGTCCAGACCCTGGCGAACGCGTTCGGCGCCGACTGGGCGTACTCGTCTCCGGCCGACGTCATGCGTGAGATCGCCGAGGTCACGCCCGGTTACAAGGGTGTCACCTACGCGAAGCTCGACGGTTGCGGCATCCATTGGCCGTGCGAAGCCGCGGAGTGCCAGGGTACTCCCGTGCTGTTCAGCGATGGCTTCGCGAACGGCAAAGCTGCTCTTGTGGCCGTCGATGCCGGTGTGGCCGCGGCTCCCGATGGCTCCTGCCTTCTGCTGACCGGCACGGCTCGCGAGCATCACGCGACCGGAGTGCGTACCCGCCGGGCTCCGGGCATCACCAAGGTGGCCGACGAAGCGAAACTGCAGATCAACCCGGCGGATGCCAAAACTCTCGGCCTCGCCGACGGCGACGCAGCCAAGGTCTCGGCCGGCGGCGGCTCGATCGAGGCACAGGTGACCGTCACGTCGCGGGTCCCCGCGGGAGTGGTCTTCATGCCGGCGTCGAACCCGGCGGCCCCGGTCACCCGTCTGCTCAAGGGGGACGACACGGGCGCCGTTGTCGTCAAGGTCGAGCGCAAGTAGCCAAAGCCCGGCCGTTGTGGCCGCGGATTCTGTTCGTCCCGCAGATGAAACGGGGCGGCCGGGACGATGTCCCGGCCGCCCCGTTCTCTTGCCTGTGGGGCGTGGATCTACTTCACTGGGGTCTTCTTGCCGCCGGCCTTGAGAGAAGCGGTGGGTTTCACGTCATCATCGCGTCTGTGAGCGTCTCGCACCTTCTCGTTGAGGAAGACAAGACGATCGACGACCTTGCGATTGACGGAGCCCGCGGGATAGTCACCCTTGCTGTTGGCTGAGCCCGCCGGTAGGCCGGTAAGGAGGCTGATGCCCTCGTCGATGGTCGCCACCGGGTAGATGTGGAAGCGGCCCTTCTCAACGGCCTTTCGTACCGGCTCCGAGAGCATGAGATGGCGCACGTTGGTCCTGGGTATGAGCACGCTTTCGTCGCCCCGCAGCCCTTTCGCGGTGCAGACGGAGAAGAATCCCTCGATCTTCTCGTTGACTCCACCGATGGCCTGCACTTGGCCCCGCTGGTTGACAGAGCCGGTCACCGCGAAGCGCTGCTGGATGGGCACTCCCGAAAGCGACGAGAGCAGCGCATACAGCTCGGCTGAGGAAGCGCTGTCACCCTCGACGCCTGAGTACGACTGCTCGAACACGAGTCTTGCGCCAAGCGAAAGGGGACGGTCATGCGCGTACTTCGACCCGAGGTAGCCCGCTATGATGAGCACGCCTTTTGAATGGATGGGCCCGCCCATTGCGACCTCTCGTTCGATATCGACGAGCTCGCCGTCACCGAGCCGGTGGGTCGCCGTGATGCGGCTTGGGCGCCCGAACATGCGGTCGCCGATGGACGACACCGAAAGGCCGTTCACCTGGCCAACGACCGCTCCGTGTGTATCGACCATGATGATCCCGTCGGTGATCATCTCCCGGACCCTCTCCTCGATCTGACCTGAGCGATAGAGCTTCTCGTCGATCGCTCTCTGTACATCGTCGCGCTTGACGACCGTGCGAGAACCGCCCCCTGTACGCTCACGTGCCCAGTGCGAGGACTCGATGACCAGGTCGACCACGTCGACGAACCGGGTGGTGAGCCTCTGCTGATCTTCGACCATGCGTGAGCACTGTTCGATGACCCGGGCCACGGCGTCGCTGTTGAAGGGCTGCAACGTG
>JAKAHF010000008.1 GCA_021815245.1 Actinomycetes bacterium | reverse complement strand
TCGGCAGAGCGATTGCCGAGCGGTTCGTGGCCGACGGAGCGCCCGTCGTCATCACCGGACGGCGTGAGGAGTTGTTGCGTGAGGTCGCCTCGGGCCTGCCCGCCGAGCGGGTGAAGGTCTGCGCGGCCGACGTCAGCGACCCCTCCGCCGTCGACAGAGCTATCGATGCCGCGCTCGCCTTCGGCCGGGGACTGCACGTTCTCGTGAACAACGCCGGCGCCGACCAGGAGATGGCCGGCGTGGCCGATCTCGACCTGGCCGAGTGGAACCGAGTGCTTGCGGTCAACCTCACCGGTCCGTTTCTCACGATGAAGGCCGCGATCCCCCATATGATCGAGGCAGGTGGCGGATCGATCATCAACATCGCTTCTCTCGCCGCCCTCGTCAACCCGCCGCGTCTGCCGGCCTACTGCGTGTCGAAGGCCGGTCTGGTGAGTCTGACAAAACAGGCCGCCGTGGATTATGGTGTTCACAAGATACGCGTCAACTGCGTGTGCCCCGGAGCCACCATGACCGACATGTTCCGTGGAGGCATGACCCGGTTCGCAGAAGAGTGCGGCCTTGCGGTCGACGAGGTCTTTCGCGCGTTCTCGCAAGACATCCCCATGAAGAGGGTGTCGGACCCGAGCGAGATGGCCGGACTCTGCAGCTTCCTTGCCGGCGACGACGCCACCTTCGTGACCGCGGCGGTCATCCCCGTCGACGGAGGAGCTGTGGTGGTCGACGTATCGGGGGCCGCGATCAACCAGTTGGCCGCCATATACCTTGGTGGCGGAAGCGGAGTCGCGTGAGCCTTGCATCGGCCAGTGGAGTAGTCGAGCCGACCGATGCTGCCGTCATGGGCGGCGGGTGCTCGGGACTCGCGGCGGCGTTCGCGGCTCGCGAGGCCGGCGAGAACGCGGCCGCCCACGCGACCGCTGGGGAGATGGACTAGTCATGGCGATCAAGGTGCGGATACTCGGCGACCTGAGCCGGTTCACCACCGACGACACGGCAGAAATGGACGGTTCCGGATGGACCATCGGCACGGCGATCGACGAGTTGGTGCGGCGCAACCCGGGCCTTCATGAAGCGATGTTCGACACTCAGGGCAGGCTGCACTATGCGATCTTCATCAGAAACGGCGGCCGGCCGGCTGCATGGCCCGGCGACAAGGACGCGCCTGTTCAGGATGATGAAGTGCTTCTGCTGACCAGGTTCCACAGCGGCGGGTGACAGGAGGCGCCGCAAGGGTCCTCATACGACAGGGTGCAGGCACCGATGCGCATTCGAAAGGGGGTTCCAGCGCAGGAACAGCAAGAATGTAGCGATGAACGGAAGAGAACGAATCGTGAATCGTACTCTTGAGGGGAGTGAAATGAAGAAGTCAAACTGGGTAGTGGGCGCGCTGCTCTTGGTGCTGGCGCTTGGCCTGCTTCTCTCCGCCTGTGGAGGCGGTGACGATACCGCTACGACCGCGGCCCCAGACACCACCACGACTACGGCCGGCCCGGCGACCACGTCCGGCCCGGCTACCACTGGCGCGCAGTCTAGTGACACGACCGCTGCCGCCCAGCCCGAGACTCTGCGGGTGGGCGTCGTTCTGCAGCTCACCGACTGGTACTCGGCCGTCGACGCTCTCGAGAAGCCTGCCATCGAGCAGTGCGCCAAGATGATCAACGACGAGGGTGGTCTCAAGGTCGGCGACAAGACCTACATGATCGAACTGGTCGAAGAAGACGGCAAGAGCACCATGGACGGCAACACCGCCGCCGCCAACAAGCTGGTGCTTGACGAGAAGGTGCAGTTCGTCATCGGCCCGGCCGGACCGTTCAACGTGGCGACCACCCCGATCTTCGAGCAGGCGAAGGTCCTGCACGTGGCCAGCTACAACGCTCTCGCCCCGGGCGAGATGGACAGCACGACCACCTATGAGTTCTTGGGCCTCGATCCCATCGCCCAGCAGAACATGAACCTCAAGGCCCTCAAGCAGCTCTATCCCGACGTGAAAACCGTCTGCATGGCCACCGAGGACGCGTCGTATCCGTACTTTGAAGAGGGCTTCATGGCCCTTTACGATCAGGTCGGCTTCACCCCGTCGGGCGACACCATCCAGTTCTCGACTCAGGCCGAGGACTACAGCCCGATCGTTGCAAAGATCAAGGCCCAGAACCCTGACGCCCTCTGGATCCCGATCTCGATCCCGCCCTCGCAGGGCGCGATCGTGAAGGGCCTGCGCACGCTCGGTTGGAACGGCCCGATCGTTTGGAGCAACTACGCTCCCATGACTCTCGGCCTGGTCGGCGCCGAGGCGGCGACCAACCTGATCAACACGCTGAGCGTCGAGTATCAGAAGAACGATAACCCGCCGCTCATCGACAAGATCATGAGCTTGGGCGACCCCACCACGCAGTGGTTCGGCATGGCCCCCAACGGTCTCTACATGCTGAAGTATGCGATCGAGCAGGCGGGCAGCGTCGATCCGACCGTTGTGCGTGACAAGTGGGAGACCCTCGACAGCATCCCGACGGTCTATGGCGAAGGCTTCCCGTCAGGCGACCAGCTATACGGACTGCACCACCATTCGTGGGCGTACCCGTGCGCCGTCACCCAGATCATGGACGGCCAGATTCTCTACAAGGGCTGGATCAGCCCCGATCCCACGCCGTGACGGATCGCTGAACTGTAAATGAAGAGCCGGCTGGTACGAGGCGCAACGCATCGGCGACGTGCCAGCCGGCTCCAGAACCACCGGGACGAACTATGCAGCACATGACTGGTTGACCATATGGAAACCGTAGTCCAAACAGTTATCAACGTGATCCTGCTCGCCGTGGTGTACATCATCATGGGGATGGGATTCGCGTTCATTCTCAACCTGCTGGGTATCTTCAATCTGGCCCACGGCGCGATCTTCATGTCGTCGTCGTACGGCTGCTATCTGCTGGTGACCAAGGCCGGTTTTCCGGGATTCGTCGCTTTTCCCTTGACGGTTCTGGTCGCGGCTGCGTTTGGAATCATCGTGGAGAGGCTTCTGTTCAGACCCTTCAAGGGTGACTTCAACCGCACCATGATGGTCTGCATAGCCCTGTCGAGTATCATGGTCACCTCTTTCAACCTGAAGCTCGGCACCAAGGTCCTTGCCATCCCCTCGTTCATCGAAGGCACCACGGGCATCGGTGCCTACCGGGTGCAGTCCGACAGGATCCTGGCGTTTTGCATCGGCATCGTGATCCTTGTCGGCATCATCCTGTTCGTGGCCCGTTCACGCTGGGGAGCTCAGATGCAGGCTGTTACCCAGAACCGTGAAGGCGCCGCGCTGCAGGGCATCCGCTTCAGCCGGGTGGCGGCCATCGCCTGCTCGGTGGGCTTTGGTCTCGCGGCTGTGGCCGGCGTCTTCATGGGCACCCTCTACAACGTGACGCCGTTCATGGGCGACATCACGCTGATCAAGGTCCTCATGCTGGTGATCCTTGCCGGCGTCGGGAGCTTCAACGGCATCTTCTTCGTGGGAGGCATCCTGGGCATTCTGTACGGAGCGCTCCCCATGGTGATGGCGGGCGCCTGGGTCGACGCGATCGCGTCGGTCATCGTGCTCCTGCTTCTGGTTGTTCGACCGCAAGGATTCTTCGGCCATGAATAGTGTTAAGGAGACAGCCGTGGACCTCGAAACGCCCGCACATCAGCAAGGGGTGTCCACGGTCAAGAAACGCAACTGGGCCGGCATGAGCGGCCTCGGAGTGGTCCTCATCATCTTGGCGCTGCTGCCCCTGGCTCTGGCCGGGTCGTACTACATGCACATCTTGATCCTTGCGTTCATCTACGTGGTCATCTCGAGTGCGTTCAGGGCGATCTCGATATCTGGGCAGTTCAACATTGCCCAAGGCGCATACATGGGCATCGGCGCCTACGCCGCCGCCCTGTGTTCGGTGTGGCTCCATTTTCCGCCATACGCGACGATCATTCTTGGGTCGATAGCGGCGATGCTCGTCGGAATCCTTCTGGCCTACCCCCTGGCGCGTCTACGAACCGTGTACTACGCGATGGGTACGCTGTTTCTCGGCTACGTCGTTATCAACCTGTTCACGGCCGGAGGCAAGTGGACCGGCAGCTCCACCGGACTGGCGGGAGTCAAGCCGCTCTTCGGTGACCGCACCCACTACTACTACTTCGTCTTCGGCCTCATGATCGTCAGCCTGATCTGCCTGTACCGGTTCGAGTTCAGCAGGATCGGGGTCACGTTGAAGGCAGTGGCGCAGTCGCATCAGGTGGCGGCGAGCGTAGGCATCAATGAGAGACGCCAGCGCATTCTGGCCGTCGCCTTCGGCAGCTTCTTCACCGGGCTCATGGGCGCGGTCTACGCGCACTATCAGATGGTCGCCTCCCCCAACAGCTTCGGGCTCTCCGCGACGCTGTGGATCATCATGTACGTGCTCGTCGGCGGCATCAACAGCTTCTGGGGGCCGTCGGTGGGCATCATCATCTTGATGATCATCCCCGAGTTCTTCCGCGACCTGAAAGGCTACCTGCCCTTCTTCACGTCGGCCATCTTGCTCATCATCGCGTTCACCATGCCCGACGGTGTCGTCGGCCTGGCCAAGTTGGTCAAGAACAAGATCGTTGGTCTCATCCGGCGGAGGGAGGTGAGCGACGATGCTTGAGGTCACAGGGCTCACCAAGCAGTTCGGCGGCCTGAGGGCCGTGAGCGGATTCGACATCGATGTGCAAGAAGGCGAGATCGTCGGACTCATCGGCCCAAACGGAGCCGGCAAGTCTACCGTCTTCAACCTGATCACGGGCGTACTGCCCGTGACGAGCGGCAAGATCATGTTCAAGAACATCGACATCACCGACAAGCAGCCCGACCAGGTAGCGAAGCTCGGCATCGGACGGACGTTCCAGCTCAATCCGCTCTTTCCGGAGTTCACGGTGCTCGAGAACGTCACGTCGTCGTTCCATCTGCATCCGCACTCCAGCCTGTTCGACGTCTTCTTCAACACGCCGAAGTACCGGCGCAATGAGAAGTTCATCAGGGAGAAGGCATACGAGATCCTGGAGATCGTGGGCATTTCCCACGAGGCCGACGAGTTCGCGCGCAACCTGGCCCACGGCCATCAGAAGATGCTGGGTGTGGCCCGGGCGCTCGCGACGAAGCCCACCTTCCTGCTGCTCGACGAGCCGCTCGCGGGCATGAACCCATCGGAGATACAGCACAGCCTCGACGCCATCAGGGGCATGCGCGACGCCGGCATGACGGTGCTGATCGTCGAGCACAACATGCAGATCCTGAATCTGTGCGACCGGGTGGTCGTTATCAGCTTCGGCCAGAAGATCTGTGAGGGATTGCCTCAAGAAGTCAGGGCCAACCAGGAAGTCATCTCCGCCTACTTTGGAGCTGACTATGTTTGCTGAGATCAAAGAGATAACCGTCTACTACAACAAGTCACTCGCCATCAAGGACGTCACCGTGAACGTCCCCGAGGGTGGCGTGGTGACCATCATCGGCGCGAACGGCGCCGGCAAGAGCACGATTCTGAAGGCGCTTGCCGGCCTCGTGCCGATCCAGGCCGGGGAGATCCACTTCAACGGCGAGAGCTTGACGGGTCTGCAGACGGCCGCGCGTGTGAAGAAGGGCATCGTGCTCGTCCCTGAGGGACGGCAGCTCTTTCCCTACCTCTCGGTGCAGAAGAACCTGCAGCTCGGGGCGACGCTGCGCAGAGACAGGGCCGGCATCAACGATTCGCAGGCCTATGTCTTCGAACTGTTCCCCCGGCTCAAGGAGCGGCTCAAGCAGAACGCGGGCACGCTATCGGGCGGTGAGCAGCAGATGCTCGCCATCGGTCGCGGTCTGATGGCGAACCCGAAGCTACTGTGCCTCGACGAGCCGTCGGTCGGCCTTGCGCCGATCGTCGTCGAGCAGGTGGGTGAGGTGATCAGGACCATCAACAAAGAGGGCATCAGCGTTCTTCTCGTGGAGCAGAATGCCCATCTGGCCCTCGGCGTGTGCCACAGCGCGTACGTGCTCGAGGTCGGCAAGGTGGTGCTCGACGGAGATGCTGAGGCCATCAGGTGCAGTGACATAGTCAAGAAGGCATACCTGGGCGGATAGAGTAATGCCGCAGATGAGCTATCTCAGAATGGGCAGGTCGGGCCTGAAGCTGTCGGCGCTCGCGCTCGGCAGCCTCTGGTTCGGCAACAAGGTCGACGAGGCCACCGCGCGGCGCATCGTCGACCGGGCGCTCGACGCGGGTATCAACTGTGTCGACACCGCCGACATCTACGGCAAAGACCGGTGGGACACCCCCGAACGGGGACCTGCCGAAGAGATGGTCGGCCGCCTGCTGAAGGGCCGCCGCGAATCGGTGGTGCTCACCACCAAGGTCGCGGCGGTCACCGGGCCGGGGGCCAACGATCGAGGGTTGAACCGCAAGCACCTGCGGCAGGGCATCGAAGCCAGCCTCAGGCGTCTGCAGACCGACTACGTCGACATCTACTACCTGCACGAGCCTGACTACACCACGCCGCTCGAGGAGACCCTCGAGACGATGAACGATCTGGTGCGCGAAGGCAAGGTGCTCTACGTCGGTCTCTCCAACTTCTACGCCTGGCAGCTGTGCAAGGCCCTGTGGTACACCGACAAGAAGGGTCTCGCGAGTATCGACTGCATCCAGTTGGTGTACAGCCTGCTCACCCGCGATTGCGAGCTGGAGATGACGCGTCTCTGCGAGGCTGAAGGCGTGGGCATCAACGTGTGGGGCGCGCTGGCCGGCGGCATGCTGTCGGGCAAGTTCCTCGCCTACGATCCCGATGCGCCGCCACCCCCGGGAGTCAAGCCTTATCCCTCAACCTGGGACCGTCGCTACTTCAACGCCGTCGCTCGCCTCAAGGAGATCGCCGGCAATCGCAGCCTTTCCCAGTTCGCGCTGGCCTGGTGCCTCCGACAGCCCATGGTGAGCTCGATCGTGTGCGGTGTCTCGTCGGTGGAGCAGTTGGAGGAGAATCTCGGAGCACTCGAACTGGAGTTGAGCGCCGACGACCTCGCGGCTTGCGACGACGTGTGGAAGGCGCTTCGACCTCCCCCGACCATGTTCTATGCGCGGGGCTACGGCATTGATTTCGGATAGAAGCCCCGCGATTTTCCGCGGGGCGGGATGCTCATTATTCAGCAGTATCGGAGGGATCGACCATGAGAATAATCACCGCGAAGGTGCACGTGCAGCCCGACAAGTGCGAGGACTTCATCGCCGCGTACAAGTGGATGCAGCCCCTGGTCATGAGCGACCCGGGCGCCCTTCTCTACTCGTTGCATCGCTCGGCGGAGAATCCGAGCGACTTCGTCTTCTACGAGCAGTACGAGAATGACGAAGCGGTCGCCTACCACCTGTCGACCGAGCATTTCAAGAAGTTCGCCGCCACCATCGAGCCGCTATTCGCGGCCCCCGGCGAGATCGGCCACTGGGTGGAGGTCGCCTGACCGTGACAACCGAGCGCGCATACACGCTGGAGCCTGAGGTCCTCCTCGTTGAGGTGCGGGCGGCCGGGCTGCGCCAGAAAGGCGGCGCCGGCCTTCCGTTGGCTGAGCGGTGGGAGGCGGTGCGGCAGTCTCCGGGAGCAGGCAAGGTCGTCATCTGCAACGCTGTCGACGGTGACCGGCGGACCGGCGTCGCGCGCTTTGTGTTGCGGCGCGACCCTCGATCCGTGCTCGAGGGTTTGCTGATCGGGGCCAGAGCGGTCGGCGCCGACACCTGTATCGTGTGTGTGAGTGACGAGTATGCGGAAGAGACGGCCGCGCTCGAGCGGGCCGTCGAGGAGATGGCGGGCGGCGCGTCGTTGCCGCTCGTGCGGATCGAGAGAGTGCCCGCATCGCTGGCCGGTGCGGAAGAGACCGCCCTCATCCGGGGGCTCGAGGGCCGGCAACCGCTGCCGTACCTGCGAGCGCCGGGCGACGTGGCGGACGTGAACGGGGCGCCGACCCTGGTTGAGCGAGCCGAGACGCTGGCAGCCGTGTCGGCGCTGTTCGAGGACCGGCCGTTGGCTGAGGCACCGGGTGCCGTGGTTGCCGTCTTTGGTGACGTCGAGCAGCCGTCTACGATCGAGATACCCGCCGGCACAACCATCGCCGGGGCCGTAGGTGTGGCGACGCGCGGAGCCGTCGCCCGGGCCGCTATCAAGGCTGCGCAATTCGGCGGACCGGCCTCACCATTTCTGACCGGTGAGGCTCTCGACGCGGAAATCGAGCCCGAGGCTTTGCGGCGCGTCGGTTGCGCGCCGGGTTGGGGCGGCATCGAAGTCTTCCAGTGCGGACGCTGCGGCGTCGAGATGGCCCGCGACGTGACCGCGCGCCTTCACGAGGAGTCGTGCGGCAAGTGCGTGTTCTGCCGCGAAGGGTCGCGGCAGGTGCTCGACATCTTGAACGACGTGATCGACGGCAAGGCCACCGGCGAGCAGATGGAATTGCTGCACGAACTGGGCCGGGCCATGAAGACCGGCAGCATCTGCAGCGTGGGCTGGGGCGCGGCCCTGCCGGCCTTGAGCGCCCTCGATCTCTTCGCCGACGACTTCAAGGCGCACCTCGACGCCAAGCGTTGCCCGGGAGGCGGGCGATGAGCGACACCGTGAAGCTCAGCATCGACGGACGCGAAGTCTCGGCCGAGGCGGGAACCAGCGTGCTGCGGGCCGCTCTTGACGCCGGCATCTATGTGCCGCACCTCTGCGACCACCCCGATCTCCCACCCGGGGGGGTCTGCAGACTCTGCGTGGTCGAGGTCGATGGTGTCGAAGGCGTGGTTGCCTCTTGCTCGACCCCCGTCGCCGACGGGTTGGTCGTTACCACCCAGTCGGACGAGATCGCCCGTCTGCGCAGGCTGGCCATGGAGTTGTTGCTGGTCGGGCATCCGCCCGAATGCGGCACCTGCCAGAAGTATCTCAACTGCGAGTTGCAGTCGCTCAAGCAGTACCTCGGCGTCGAAGAACTGCGGGTCAACCGTCGGCCGAAGCTCCTGCCGGTAACGAGCAGCAACCCGCTCTTCATCTACGACCCCAACAAGTGCGTGCTGTGCGGGCGGTGCGTGCGGGCCTGTGCCGATTTCCGCCGGGTCGACGTGCTCCGCTACAACAAGAAGGAGAGCGAGACCTACATCTACACCCGGGCCGGCGGGCCGCTCGCCGAGTCGGGCTGCAGATTCTGCGGTTCGTGCGCTGAGGTCTGCCCGACCGGGGCGATCCAAGACACCGAAGAGGTCATGCAGGCACAGAACCGCAAGGCGGCCCTCGTACCGTGCCGCAGCACCTGCCCTGCTGAGATCGATGTGCCCCGCTACGTGCGGGCAATCAAAGAGGGCGACTGCGCGACCGCAGTCGCCGTGATTCGCGAGAAGGTGCCGTTCCCGCTGGTGCTGGGATATGTCTGCGAGCATCCGTGTGAGGCCGAGTGCCGCAGGGGCGACGTCAACGAGGCCGTTTCGATCAGAGAGCTCAAGCGCTATGCGGCTTCACGTGACAGCGAGGCTATCTGGAAAGAGAAGTCGACTCCCAAGGACGACACGGGCAAGCGGGTCGCCATCGTCGGAGCCGGGCCTGCCGGCCTGACGGCGGCCTACGTGCTGCGGCTGCAGGGGCATGAGGTCAAGGTGTTCGAAGCCCTGCCCGAGGCGGGCGGCATGCTGCGCTACGGCGTACCCGAGTACCGGCTGCCCCGTGAGGTGCTGCAGGGCGAGATCGATGAGATCGCGAACGCCGGCGTGGTCATCGAGACCGGCACCCGGGTGGAGTCGGTTGGCGTCCTCCTCGATGAGGGCTACGACGCCGTGCTCGTGGCGGTAGGCGCCCACAAAGGGTCGAAACTGCGACTGCCGGGCGCGAACAGCGAGGGTACCCTGGTCAGCGTGAGCTTCTTGCGCGACGTGGCGTTGGGCAACCCCGTGACCGTCGGCAAGCGTGTGGTAGTGCTGGGCGGCGGCAACGTGGCGTTCGATTGCGCCCGCGTAGCGCGCCGCCTCGGCGCCGAAGAGGTCCACATCGCGTGTCTCGAATGCCGGGCGGAGATGCCTGCGAGCGCCGAGGAGATTGAACAGGGCGAAGACGAGGGCATAACCGTCGACGCGGCCCACACGTCCGCGCGCATCCACACGGCCGACGGGCGGGTGACCGGCGTGGAACTCCTCGATGTTGACAACTTCTCCTTCGACGAGAACGGCGTGCCGCAGATCGAGACGGTGGAGGACTCCAACCACGTGGTCGAAGCAGACACCGTCATCTTTGCCGTCGGCCAGAAGCCTGACCTGCCCGAGGAGTTCGGCGTTGACAAGACAGACCGCGGCTTGGTGGAGCTCGACGAGTTCTCGCAACAGGCCAGCCGCGAGGGTGTGTTCGCCGCCGGCGACGCGGCGTACGGCACGGCGACCGTCATCAAAGCGATAGCTTCCGGGCGCAAAGCGGCCATCGCCATCGACAAGTTCCTTGGTGGTAATGGACGCGTCGAGCGCAAGTTGGCTCCACAGCCCGAGCCCGAGAAGCGCCTGGGCCCGGGGGAGGGTTTCGCCCAGTTGACCCGCCCGGCCGAGACCTGCCTGCTTCCGGCGGAGGAGCGACTGATCGGATTCTGCGAGATGAGCCGCACGATGGATGACGACGAGGCGGCGCATGAGTCGGAGCGGTGCCTGCAGTGCGATCTGCGGCTGAAGATTCAGACAGTCAAGTTCTGGGGCAGCTACTAGTGGGAGTCGAGTTGAAGTGAACCCACGGCCCCGAGAGTGCGCCCGCCGGCACGATGCGGTCGCAACCAACCTCCTACCAAAAGGGGATAGACATGGCCTCGATTCCTGAAAGCGCCGACGTAGCGGTCATTGGCTCCGGTGCCACCGGCCTGGCCGCTGCCCTGACGCTGGCCGAGGGCGGCGCGAAGGTCATTGTGTTCGAGAAACAGAAGTCGCTCGGCGGCACCTCGAACTTCTTCCAGGGCACCTTCGCGGTCGAGAGCGACATGCAGCGTGAGCGCTACGTCGACTATACGCGCGACCAGTGCTTCAAGAACACCATGGACTACAGCCACTGGATGGCCAACCCTAGACTGGTGCGGGCCATCATCGACGAATCGGGTGCGACCATTTCCTGGCTGCAGAGTCAGGGAGTCGTGTTCATCGACGCGACCATCAACATGCCTGAGTCGCCGCTCACCTACCACACCATCAAAGGCGCGGGCGAAGCGGTGGTCAAAGCGCTGGTCGACCAGGCGAAGGCGAAAGGCGTCATCCTCGTGCCCGGCACGCCAGTTACGGAGATCCTCAAGGAAGGCAACCGGGTCAGTGGCGTGATTGCCGATTCCGACGGCGACGAGGTGGAGGTGGCCGTCAAGGCGGTCATCGTGGCGAGCGGTGGCTACGCCAACAACAAGGACTGGGTCAAGAAGTACACAGACTACGACCTGGGCGTCAATCTCTTCCCGGTGGGCAACACCGGCAAGATGGGCGACGGTCTGCGTATGGCCTGGGAACTGGGTGCGGCCGAGGAGGGCGTGGGCACCATTGAGATGTTCCGCGTAGCCCCGGTGGGCGAGGAGTTCGCGATGGGGTGCCACCTCGAGCAGGCATCGTGCCAGCCCGATCTTTGGGTCACGGCCGGCGGAGAGCGCTTCTGCGACGAGACCATCACCTTCTGGGATACGCCACTGGGCAATGCCCAAGGCCGCTACAAGAAGGACGGCTGCACGTACAGCCTGTTCGACGATTCGATCATCGACCGGCTGACGACGCGCGGCATCGACAAGGGCACGCTCAGAGAGTTGCCGCCCGGCTGCAAACTGACCAACCTGCGCGATGAGATTCGGGCAGCCCTCGAACACGGCAGTACCGAAGTGTTCGCGGCCGACTCGGTCGAGGAGCTGGCCACGCAGCTCCAGATGGATCCCGCGGTGCTCAAGGCGACGGTCGACGAGTACAACGGCTACTGCGCCCAAGGCCACGACACGCTCTTCGCCAAGGACCCGCGCTACCTGCGTCCGCTCGTCGGACCGAGATTCTATGCCACCCGGGCCCGCACGGTCTTCCTTGGCACCATGGGCGGCATCAAGGTGACGGGCAAGCTCGAAGTGCTCGACAAGAAGGACAACGTCATCCCGGGTCTGTACGCGGGCGGCTTCGACGCGGGCGGCATGTATGGCGACAGCTATCCCATCAAGAGCTCGTCGGGCTTGGCCTCGGCCTTCGCGCTCAACTCGGGCCGCATCGCCGGCAAGTGCGCGCTGAAGTATCTCGGGCGATGAACGTCCCGGCGCGGGCCGACGTCATCGTAGTCGGGTCGGGCGCGGCAGGGCTTGCGGCCGCTGTCACTCTGGCTGAGGCTGGTGTGACAGTGGTCGTTTTCGAAAAGCAGCGCTCCTTCGGCGGCACGACGAACTTCATCCATGGCACCTTCGCCGTGGAGAGCGACCTGCAGCGCGAGCGCTACATCGACTTCACCCGCGACCAGGCTTTCAAGAGCATCATGGACTACAGCCACTGGCGGGCCAATCCCCGGCTGGTCAGGGCTATCATCGACGAATCGGCTTCGACCATCAGATGGCTGCAGGAGCGGGGCACCGTCTTCACTGAAGCCACGATCAACATGCCCGAGGCCCCTCGCACGTACCACGTGATCAAGGGCAAAGGTGAGGCTGTCGTCAAAGCTCTGGTGACGCGGGCGAAGAGCCTGGGCGTGGCGATGTTTGCCGAGACGCCCGTCACAGGACTCGTGAAGCACAAGGGGCACATCTCGGGCGTCGTCGTCGAAACCGACGGGGAGGAGACGGAGGTCGCGGCCGGCGCGGTGCTGGTGGCCACCGGAGGATTCGCCAACAACAAGGAGTGGATCAAGCGCTACTGCGGTTACGAGTTGGGGCGCGACGTCATCCCCATCGGCAACACAGCGAAGATGGGTGACGGCATCCGCATGGCCTGGGAAGCCGGTGCCGCCGAGGAGGGGATCTCTCTGCTCGAGCTCTTCAGGGTCGCGCCCCTTGCTCC
>JAKAHF010000516.1 GCA_021815245.1 Actinomycetes bacterium | reverse complement strand
AGGTACTGCTGCGGATCGAGGGGAACATCCTGCCAGCGAATTTCGAAGTGGATGACCGGGCTGGCTGCGCTGGCGGCGCCAATCGTCGAGTCGAGACGGACGCGCTGGCCGGCGGCGACCTCGATGGCGCCAAGATAGCCGACAAGGATCGACCAGCCGCCACTGCAGTCGACACAGACTGAAAGCTCGTAGGCGTCGGTGGGGCCGGCGGCGGTCACGGTTCCAGCACACGACGCCTTCACGTCGAGCGGCCCCCCGAGCGCGAAGTCGAGGCCGCCGTGGATGCGGCCGCCGAGGCGCGGGGAGCCGAAGACATCGCCCAGTTGGTACGGACTTTCGACCGGCAAGACGAGCGCTGGAGGGCTGGTAGTTGGCGACGGGGCGGCGCGGTTCGCGACCGCACCCTCGACGGTGTCGCTCCCTGGTCCGGAGGCGACCGCCACACCCACCGGAGTGGAGCCACTGCCGCGGGGAACGCTCGTTGGCGGCGGCGTGGAGGACGAGCCGCAGGCAACGAGCAGGGCAGCGAGCACCAGAGCGGGGAAAAGCAGGCGGTTGGTCATGGGAACGTCATCGGGCGGCGCCGAAGCTGAATTGAGCTTACGGCATCGCGGCGGCAGAGACCCGGGCCCGATCTGCCTCACAGGACTTGTTGCCGAACGAAAGGGAGGCGCCTCATGCGTCTGTTACGGGACGTGGGGCAAGACGTGGCGGAGTACGCCTTCGTGACGCGCTCCAGGGCTCTTGCGAAGGTCGGAAAGCAAGGCCCGAACCTCAGGCCGCCCGGCTATGAAAGGATCCCGATCTTCGCCGCCCGGAGGACGGCCTGCAGGCGGCTGTGGGCACCGAGCTTCCCCATGAGGTTCTCGATGTGGTTCCGAACAGTCGCTGGAGTCACGACGAGCTCCTGGGCGATCTGGCGCACGGTCGAGCCGCCCGCGAGCATCCGAACTACTTCAATCTCCCGTGGTGTCAGTCCGTGCGCTGCCTCGCCAGCGCCCGCCACCGCCTCTTCAGGCAAGAGTTCGCGCCGGCTCGTCAGATCACGTGCCATGTGGACCGCGACCGGCTCCTCGAAACCCGCGACTCGGGCGACCACAATCCCCATGCTCACCCAGCGCCGCCGGCCGACGAGCGGGTGCACAAGCACGTCGTAGTCGGCGACGGGCAGGCTCGCGCGAGCGGCGCGAATGGTCGCGCACTCGGCGCGGCAGGTGCAGTTCCCGTCGTAGTCCATTCCTGCTACCAGTCGGAAGCAATGCTGTCCGACCGCCTCGGCGCTGGTCAGGCCGAAGGCCTGTTCCGCCACACGGTTCATGAATACCACTCGCTGACCTGCGTCGACCGCGTACACCGCGTCCGTCGAACCTTCGAACAGTGCGGCGAGCGTCTCTACTGGGACCGGAGGATCGTCGTCCAGCGGATGCATGATGTCATTATCGCACCAGTGTGGACTGCCGTCCGCTGCCACCCAGGCGGCCCTCAGAAGAGGACCGGGTGGGCGCTGACAATACGGTTCCGCCATCCGCCAGGTACCTCGAGTTGCTTCGACGCCGCCAGCCCGACACGGCTGCACGTCTACTGAACCGTAATGCTCGCGGCCATCGCTGGATGGAAATCACACGTAATCTGGTAGCTACCGGCTGCGGACGCCTTCCAGGCGGCCACGTCGCCCTTCTTCATCTGCGCATTCTGGCCGAGCAGGTTCTTGCCATTGATGTTGACGCTATGCACGACACCGTTGTCGTTGTTAAGGAAATAGACCGTGTCCCCCACTTTCACCGTCAACCTGCTTGGCGAAAAGATCTGGTTGATCTGGTCGATCTGTGGCGCCCCGGCGGGCACCGCGGCAGCCATCGACGCTGGCTTCGTCGCTGCCGAAACGGCCGCCGAAGTCGTACCCGGCGTAGCTGAATCGCCAGCCCGAGCCGGCATGCTGACGCCCGAGTTACGGCTCTCTCCCCCGCTGCAGGAAGCCCCGACAGCGACGATCGAAACGAGCGCGCTGGCCAACACGAGTGTCCTGGTTCGCCTGTTCAATTGGTCCACCTCCTCCGCGATTGTTTCTGAGCGATCCCAAAGCCCGCCGAGGGCTGGTTTTCGAGCAGCCGGCGAGCCGGCCTCCGAGCAACGACCAAGCGTTCCTATGTCTGAACCACTCTGTGGGGGCGCGGTCAGTTGTCGTCACCGCGCCCCGAGTCCTCTCCTCCGGAGGCGTAGCCCGTTTCGCTTACTGGGCCACCACGGCCGTGACCAATCCGAAGAAGCCGTTCGGCGCCTCGGCGTGCGACAGAACGTGGCAATGGAACGCCCAGACGCCCGGGTTGGGCACGGTCATGATGCAGTCCATGCGGCTCCCTGGCGGGACGTCGATTGTGTCGCAGTCGTACCACTGCCCCTGCGGCATCAGGTAGCCGTCCCGCGCGAACATCTTCATGGTCCCCCCGTGCAGGTGCATCGGGTGGTACATCATCCCCTCGTTCATCCAGCGCACGAGCACCTTCTCGGTGGGCTTCATCACGATGGCGTCGGTCGCCGGAAAGCCCTTCCCGTTCAGTGTGAAGCCCAGGAGCGAGTCGTTGAGGATGAGAATGACTTCCTTGTCGTAGGCCGGCCAGCCGGTCTTGTCCTTGGGATCGATGATGAACGCCCCGAGCAGACCCCGGTTCACCTGGTCCGCTGAGTTCAGGTGTGAGTGATACATGTGCGAACCCTGGTTCGGCACGGTGAATTCGTAGGTGAAGCTCGCACCCGGCTTGATCGGGTCCTGCGTCACGTACGGCACGCCGTCGTTCTTGTTGTCGAGCAAGATCCCGTGGAAATGGATCGTCGATGACTCCGTCAGGTTGTTCTTGACGTTGATGCGAACTCTGTCGCCGACGGTCGCGCGCAACGTTGGGCCGGGGATCATGTTGTTGTAGCCGCGTGCTTTCTCGAGCTTCCCCGGCACAGTTTCCCAGTCGATTTCGTCCATGGTCAGATCCCAGATCTTCACGCCGTTTTCGACCCGCGGGGCCAGTTCGACCATGCCCTTGCCCTTGGTCAGCGGCGTTGTTTGGTTCTTGAGGAAGTCCTCGATGCCCTTCTTGTGCCCGG
>JAKAHF010000515.1 GCA_021815245.1 Actinomycetes bacterium | reverse complement strand
GTGGGAGGACGGACCACCAGCGACGGTGCGTTTCACCAAGGAGCAGGTGGTGGCCGCTCTTGGCCCCCACTTCTCGGCTACCCTGGCCGAGAACCTCGGCGCCTCCATGTTCGCCGTGGTGGCGATCCGTCAATAGCGTCCCGCGACTGAGGACGCCGTATGGTGCCGCCTAGCGCGCCCTCGCGGCCGGGACTTCGTTGTTCAGCAGCCTCCTAGTCTTCGTCGCTCAGATCGATCGTGCGGGCCTGCTTCACCCTACTGCGCCGCCGCTTCTCCTCGAGCCGTTTCTGGTTGATCTGAGCCGGTATCTTGGTAGGCACGCGCTCGGGCGCTTCGGCCAGGGCTTCGGCGACCAAGGTCGCGAAGCGGGTCACCGCCGCCTCGCGGTTGGCCGACTGGGTGCGGTGTCGCTGTGAAACCACGCGCAGGACTCCACTCCGACTGATGCGGCCGGCCAGGCGCTCGTGCAGCAGCTCGCGCTGACGCTCGGTCAGAGCCGTGGTGTGCTCGAGGTCGAACAGCAGCGTGACCCGCGTGCTCACCTTGTTGACGTTCTGGCCGCCGGGCCCACTACTTCGCGAGGTGGTGAAAACCAGCTCTTCGTCAGGTATCTCGATGCCGCCGGCGTTCATGGCCCTACCGGGATCATCACCGCGTGTGGAGGATGCAGTGGCCCGAGATGGCCTCCATGCCGTGCCCCGTGGCGTAGTCGACGGCCTCGTCGGACTCAGCGCCGGGCTGGAACCACACGCTGTCGATACCGAGCTCTCGCGCTTCCTTGACCACGTCGACTCCCCGTTTGGGAGGCACCACGATGAGCACCCGCTCGGGCTTCTCGGGCAGGGCCGCGAGATTCGGGTAGCACACGTGCCCCTCGACCTCGGTGGCGTTGGGATTGACCGGATACACACGCTTGCCCCGGCTCACCAACTCCCGAAAGGTCATGTTGCCGAACTTGCTCCTATCCTCAGAGGCTCCGACCACCGCCCAGCAGTCGGCGCTGACGAACGAGTCGAGTTGTTGCCTATTCGCCATGGTCTCTCTCCCCTATCCGTTGTGGTAGCGATTCTATGAACGCCCGGTCGAGTTCGCGCACCGAGCCCACGACCGCATCCGCCAGGGAGAGCGCCCCCGCAGCCGGCGGATAGATGGCGTTGGGCACGGCCACGACGATCAGTCCCGCGCCGCGGGCGGCTCGCAGACCGTTCGATGAGTCTTCGACGGCGACGACGTTCTCGGGAGCCACACCGAGACGTGCGCACGCCTCCCTGTATACGTCGGGAGCCGGCTTGCCCTGCCCCACCTCGTCTGACGAGACGATGATGGCAAAACACGAGCGCAGCCCGGCCAATTGCAGAGCGAACTCGATCACTTCGCGAGGCGACGACGAAGCGACACCAAGCTGATAGGTCTTCGCGAGCCGGTGAACGGCGTCCGGCGCCCCGGGTATGAGCGGCAGATGCTCCTCGTAGCGGGCTCGCAGGCCGCCGATGATGCCATCGTAGATCTCCTGATCGGAGAGGTCGACCCCGTTGTGCTCGCGCATATGCGCCGCCCACTCCATGGAGCTGGCGCCCATGACCAGGGGCTGGTCCTCGGGACCCCAGTGACCGCCGTGCGAGACCGCGAAGTCGTGACGAACCTCGTTCCACACTTCCTCGGTTTCGATGAGTACACCATCGAGGTCGAAAATGATCGTGTCTATGCCCATTTCCCCGGTAGGTTAGCATCGCCGCCCCACCATGTGAGAGCGCCGCCAGGAGAAGTCCGGCCGGCCACATGCAATCGGCTCATCTATCCGCTAGAATCACCAAGAAAAGGAGGCCTGGCGTGATTGACTGGAGCCGGAAGATCGCCGGAGAAGGACTGAGCTTCGACGACATCCTCCTGATCCCCGCGGAGTCGTCGGTGCTCCCCAAGGAGACCGACGTACGCACGCAGCTCACGAGCAAGATCGCTCTCAACATCCCTCTCATCTCCGCGGCCATGGACACCGTCTCTGAGACGGCCCTCGCCATTGCGCTTGCCCGGGAGGGCGGCATCACCATCATCCACAAGAACCAGCCGGTTGATCGGCAGGCCGAGATGGTGCGTAAGGTGAAAAGAAGCGAAGCCGGCATGATCGTCGATCCCATCACGCTCCCTCTGACGGCGACCTACGGCGACGCCGAGGCCTTCATGAAGGAATACCGCATCTCGGGTGTGCCCATCGTGCATCCCGACGGCACGCTCGCGGGCATCGTCACCAACCGCGACACGCGCTTCGAGACCGACTTCTCCAAGCCCATCCGCGATCTCATGACCTCGGAGAACCTGGTGACGGTCCCTGTCGGGACGACGCTCGACCAGGCACGTGACATGTTCAAGGTGCACAAGATCGAGAAGCTTCTGGTGGTCGATGACGACTTCAAGCTGCGCGGTCTCATCACCATCAAGGACATCATGAAGATGATCGAGTTTCCCAACGCCTGCAAAGACGATCTGGGCAGACTCCGGGTCGGAGCGGCTGTGGGAGTCGCCAAAGACACAGCCGAGCGCGTTCAGGCTCTCGTCGAAGCGCAGACCGATATCATCTGCATCGACACTGCCCATGGCCATTCACGCGGAGTACTCGACGGCGTTCTCAAGATCCGCGAAGCCTACCCCGACGTACAGATCATGGCGGGCAACGTAGCCACGGCCGACGGCGCCAAGGCCCTCATCGAACGCGGGGTCGACTGTATCAAGGTCGGCATCGGCCCGGGTTCTATCTGCACCACCCGCGTGGTCACCGGTTGTGGTGTGCCGCAGATCACCGCCGTGGCGGCGTGCGCGGCCGAGGCATACAAGTACGGCATCCCTGTCGTAGCCGACGGCGGCATCCGCTACTCGGGCGACATGGTCAAGGCCCTTGCGTCAGGCGCTCACAGCGTGATGATCGGTTCGCTCTTCGCGGGCACGACCGAAAGCCCCGGCGAGCGGATCCTTTGGGAAGGCCGCAGCTACAAGGCCTACCGAGCCATGGGTTCGGTGGGAGCGATGAGCGTGGGCCACAGCGCCGACCGCTACTTCCAAGAAGACCAGAAGAAGATGGTCCCCGAAGGCATCGAAGGCATGG
>JAKAHF010000007.1 GCA_021815245.1 Actinomycetes bacterium | reverse complement strand
GCCGGGATGAACACAATGCAGCTCTTGGTGATGAGGTGCCGCTCGTCTTCGATGTAGAGCTCGAGCTCGGCATTGAGTTCCATGGGGTTATCGGGGTCGCCGCCCATGAACACCAGGCACTCGTCGAAGTCGTGGGTGTGGCTCTTGGGCGAGTACTTGGTGGGCTTGTGGAACCAGTGGGTCTCGCAGTACTGGCCGCCGGGGATGATCCCGCCGTCGAGGTAGGCCATCGCCGACATGACATCGGGCCCGTCTTTCTCTTCGTAGCCGTGCTCTTCTTTGGCGGGCTCGGTGATGATGAACTTCGCGTACTTCGATTCCATCGGACTTCCTCTCTGGGTAGTAGAGTCGTTCAGGCGATATCCAACCCGCCGTCGACCGAGATGATGTTGCCGTTGACGAAGGCGGCTTCCTCTGAGCAGAGCCAAACGACGACGTCGGCGACCTGCTCGGCGGTGCCCATCAGGTGCACGGGCGGCCCCTCGCCGGGCTTCATGGCCGAGAGCAGCCGGTCGGACATGCCGGTGCCTTTGGTCGGCCCGGGCGCGACGACGTTCGCCCTGATGCCCGCGTCGCGGTTCTCGACGGCAGCCAGCTTGGTGAGCACGTTGATGCCCGACTTGGCGGCCGGATAGGCACCGAACCCAGGCATGACGTGATTGGCCGACGTAGATGATGTGTTGATGATCACGCCGCCCCCTTGCGCGCGCATCTGCCTGATCTCGTGCTTCATGCAGAGAAAGACACCCTTGAGATTGGTGTCGATGACACAGTCGAAGTCGGCTTCGGGCAGTTCGGCCAGAGGCAGAAACGGCAGTGTCACGCCGTCGGCTCCGACGCCCGCGTTGTTGAACGCGAAGTCGACGCGACCGAAGGCCCCGACCGCCTTGGCGACCATGGCGGCGACCGAGGCCTCGCTGCTCACGTCGCACTGACAGAAGACGGCTTCTCCGCCCAACGCTTTGATTTGAGCCACCGTCTCTTCGGCGGCGGTCAGACTGCGCGCCGTCGCTATGAAGACCTTGGCGCCCTGCCCGGCGAAGGCGAGAGCGGTCGCCCTGCCGATGCCGGACGCGCCCCCGGTTATGATGACCGCCTTGCCCTGTAGACCCGTAGGCATGATTCACTCCCGATCGTCCCGGCGTTTTCTATCCGCCGCATTCTCTCGCATCCGAACGGCAAATGGTAGCGATAGTGTACCAATCTCCTCACCCAGGCCGATTGCCACGCTGACTGAGGACGGTCTGCGTGTATGCTGGCAGCAGAGCGGAGAGTCGCTTCGCTCGGTGCGAAAGGAGAGCTCGTGACCGATTCGACCCGGTGGATCAGCGTAGGGGAGTTGGCGCACGCTTTCGCCCCCGACAGCAACAGTCCGGCTGCGACCGGTGATCTGACTGGCACTACCATCTCGCTCAACTTCGAAGACGGGCAGGCCGTCGACTGCCGCTTCGACACGGCTACGCGGCTTACGTGGGTCGCTATGCCCGAGCACGAAGTAGGACGCGAGACCGAGGAAGCCTACACAGCCGCCAAGGTGCGCGAGCACATCTACTTCGTCGACTTCGTGAAACGTTTGGAACAGACGACCGCCATCAGTCTGGTCATCGACCTGCGTCAGGGCATCGCGACCGCGCTGGCGGCTCAGCTGCCCGACATCACCCAGGCCCGGCGTCCCCTGCTGGAACGTGCGGCAGCCGGCGACGAGCTCACCGCGGTCGGAGCCACTTTTCGCAGCGCGGCCATCGGCGCGCCGTTCAACACGGGCACACCCCGCCATGAGCCCACCTTGGATCTTGTCGGCCGGCGCATCGAGTACACCTACAGCGCCACCGAGCGCTACGAGCACGTGTACCTCAACGAGCGCTTCTACACGTGGCACTGTCTCGAGGGCTCGGAGCAAGGTCTGGCCGACACCGACCGTTGCCACCACTTCAAGTTGGGCGACGATCTCTACCTGTTTGTGTGGAGAGAGAAGATCGTCCCCACCTTGGGCGCCGTCGTGGTCGACCTCGAGGCCATGCGGACCGCGGGCAAGATCTTCGGTTATGAAGGTGGGGACTTCTCCAAGATCGTCAACTTTGCGGTGGGGGCTCACGCCCGGGTGCTCAATGTCACCCAGCGTGAAGGCACCCCACGCGGTCGAGCTGAGATCTAGGGACCGCCACCGGCAGGGGGCGATCCACCGCCCTCGGGCATGCCAGGCGGGGAGGGCTGAGTGCCATCGCCGCCCCAAGAACCATCATAGTCTCCGCCTCCCGGGAATCCGCCACCGCCTATCGTGCCCGTCACTCCAGACGTCGTGACGACCGAATCGAGCGTCAGCTTCGCGCATTCCAAACCGCCGGAGTAGGTGCCCTCGGAGTACACGGTGTCGCGGGCGACGCCCGTCATGGAGCCCCCGAGGTAGACCGTGTAGGTGGCGCCCTGTTTGAGGTCGGGCGAGCTCAGCACGATCGACCTGTATTTCTTGCTCGGGGCCATGGTAAGCACCGGCGTGCCGGTCTCGTCTTCGACGCGCACGATGGTGCCGGCCGCCTGTGTCTCATCGAAGTTGACCATTATCGAGTACTGGGTCGATGCTTCGGTAGGAGCCTCGGCCATGCCGGCGCTGCCGACCGCGATCAAAAGTCCTCCGGTGACCTTGAGCTCGCTCAGATAGTCGAGGGCCCCATTGAGGTTGTTGGTCGGGCCGTTGATCACGACGGTGCCCGCCGTCATCTCGACGGTGCCGTTGATGTCGATCCCATCGCCCCCCGCGTCGAGCGCTAGATATCCGCCGCTGATGCGGAGCCGGGAGTTGCCGGTCTCGCCCGGCATGCCGCCGCCCATGCCGCGCCCCGCGCGAGCGGTAGTGGTGGTGCTGTCGGTCGGCGCGGCGGCTGTCGGGAGGTCGACTCCGTTGATGCCGTCATCGCTGGCCTTCAGGATGATGGTGCCGTCTGCGATGTCGATGACGTTGCTCTCGATGCCTTCGTAGCAGGTCGATATGGCGAAATCGCCACCCGAGATGGCGATGCTCACGTCAGCGTGCACGGCGTCGTCGCCCGAGGCGAGGGTGAAGGTGCCGCCGGAGACCTTGACCGTACCGTTGGAGTGCAGAGTGTCGTCGGCGCAATCGAGGGAGAACGTGCCGCCCTGCACGAACACGCCCCCGTCTGCCTTCAGGCCTTTGGAACTGCTCGACTCGTTGTCGGGCTCGGCCAGAGGCTCCTCGCCGGCGGCATTGGCGGCCGTCGCCCCGACGGTCGTCGTGCTCGATTCAGTCGTGGTACTCCAGGCACCCCGGTCGCGGCCCGCCCCGGGAGCCGTCCCACGCATGCCGCCGAGTGCACTCTGGTGTGGCTTGCCATTCTCACTGCCTCCGCCCGTTGTGATGGCGAAATCGCCGGCGGTGATGAGCAGGGTGGTGGTCGCCTGGACGCCGTCGGATCCGGCGGAAATGTTGAAACTCCCGCCAGAGATGCAGATGAATCCCTTGTCGGCCGACGTGTCGTTGGTCGACTGAAGTCCGTCGCCCTTGGCACTGACAGTGATCAGGGCATCTTTCACGCCGAGGGAGTCCTTGCCGTTCACCGCGTCGTTGGCGGCGTTGATCGTCAGGGTGCCGCCTACGATCTTGAGATCGTCCTTGCTGGTGATGCCATCGTTGTAGTTTGCGCTGACCGTCAGCGAACCTCCGCCGTTGATGGTGAGGTCGGTATCGCTGAAGACCGCGGCATTCGGTTCGTCGGACGAATCGTCGTCGTACGTGTAGTCGCCGCCGTCGGCGACGGTGTTCTGCGTGCCGTCGGCGAGGATCAAGACTACCTTCTCGGCCTGCTTCGCATAGATGGGCGCGCCGCTCGAAGAGGTGATGTCGGCACCGTTCAACACCAGCCGGACGAGCCCCACATCCTTGCAATCGATCAGTATCTGCGCGTCGCCGGCTTTGCCGGTGACCACGTATGTGCCGGCCTTGGCGATGGTGATCTTGCTGCCCGACACGGACGCTCCAACGCCGTCGAACCGGATCTGCCCACCCGCGAGAGTGATGAGCGAAGCCTTGGATTGATCCCAGCTGGCGTCGAGGTCGTCGTCGCCGTACGCGACCGTCAACGCCTCGGAGTAGCTGGCGATCACCGTGCCCGACTCGCCCGGCGTCGCTGTCGACGCCGGCCCGCCGGCGCCTGTTTGGCCCGAGGCCACAGACGTGGCCGTCGACTGTGCCGCAGTCTCGACCGTGCGGGCCTCCTCCGAGCACCCTGCCAGGGCAAGCGCCATGGCCAAGCTCACGATCGCTATCGCCGGCTTTCTCATCCTACGAAGATCTCCACGGTCGAAGGGGCGGTCACTTGGTTGAGCTCGTTGACGAGCGCGGTCCAATCCAGCGTGGGTTGCTGCTTGTATTGGTACTGCAGGTTCACCTTGCCGTCGACGATGGACATCGATTGCAGGGCGAGTCCCTTCAGCCGCGAGGCGAGGAAGGTCTTCAACCTGTCCTCGATGGTCTCGAAATCGCTGTTGTCGATGGAGAGCATGAGGCTTCCACGAGCGCCCACAGAGGCCCTGTCGCGCAGCAGCCACTTCACACCCAGGACGATGAACACGGCGACGAAGAGGAGCGCGATGAGCATGAAGTTGCCCGAGGAGGCCCCGATCGAAGAGGCGATGAGGAGGAGCAGGAAGCCGATCTCGGCCGGATCTTTTACCGGAGTCCTGAAGCGGACGAACGAAAGCGCGCCCAGCAGACCGAGGGACAGAGGGATCGACGTCTGTATGCCCAGAAAGAGCACGGTGATGGCCGGCCCGCCGACGAGAAACATGCGATGCACGCCCGCCCCGATGTGCCTCGACCCGTAGAACAGCTGGTACATGAAGTAGACGACCAGCGAAAAGACCACCGAGAAAGCGAGCGAGATGATCGCTTCAGTCCACGTCAACGAGGAGAGCATCCCCTGCCACGTCGTTACAACCTGGTCCCACATACGGCGCCCCTCCTATTCGGTTTCGAATTCCTCGACGAGCGACGCGGCCACAGGCACGTGCCGCTCGTATGCTTCCGGTCTCACCGGGCACAGGCGGCCCGGAGCGGCCTCCATCATCCCATTCGGCCATAATCTCGACACGCTGCCGCGACGCGACTGGTGCGCCTCGATGCTCGACGAGTACTTCGAGTAACGGGTCCACGACGACCCTATCTCGGCGATGTCGCGCAGAGAACGCGGCACATCGAACCTGGCTCCCTTGACCTCGACGATCGCCCCCGGCAACTCCAAAGCCCGCTCTCCCCGGCCGAGGCCCGGCATGACAAGCGATGACCGGATGCGCGAGTCGATCGAGATGCGAAAGCCGGTCTCGGGCTCGACGAAGCGGTAGCGCCAGTACGAGATCGCGATGACGGGCACCAGCGGCGCGTGGGTGAAGAAGCCGAAGCTGGCGACCGTTTGCATCAGCGTGGCCTGCGGCAGGATGCCCTGCGGCAGGGCGCCATGGGCAAGCTTGTGAGCGGCAACGGTCAGGCAGACACGCTGTTTTGTCGACGCGAAGCCGAATCGCGACTTGCGCTCCAACCAGACTCTGACCGGCCGGTCGGACTGCTCGGAGCAATCGACGCGGTGGGGATCGCACTCCTCGCCGTACCAGCGGATGCGGATCTTGTCCTTGTTGAACTCGCCCGCGTCGGAGCGCTGATGCTGATCGAGATCGGGAGTGTCGAAGTAGAGACTGTTGACCTGGCCGACCCAGTACTCGGGGTCCTGCCGGCAGGTGCGACGCAGCAGCGCAAGAGCCGTGTCGTAGCGTTGCGGAAGTATGAAGAACTTCTGCTCGACTCGTTCGCTCAGCTTCGGCAGGCCCGACCAGCGGCACGTGACCGTCATGTGCAGATTCTTCGGGCAGTTGTTGACTGCGTGCATCAGAGCGCCTCCACCGAAATCGGAACGTCGCTCGCACCAATATAGACCTCGTAGATGGTGCCTGCGAGCAGGTCATCGGAGCTGATGAGCAGGTTCTGATACTCGTGATCGGGAGTGAACGCGAGGATCTCTTCGCCATCGAGAACCACGCTCACCGACGTGCGGGCGGCCTGAGTCGCTCCGGTGGTGACATACACCGATACCTGGGTCGAATCGCCCGACGGCCGGGCGATGCTGTTGCCCGCCGCGATCACGGTGCCGCCGGTGATAGTCACCTCGCCAACGGCGTCGAGCCCTCCATCGCCCGCGATGTCGCTGGCGAGCGCGATGACCTTGCCACCGCTTATGGATATGCCGCCATTGGAGTCGAGACCGTCGCCTCCGGCCACGATGTACACGTTGCCGCCGGTTATCGTGATCTCGTCGTGGGCATTGATGCCGTCATCGACGGCCTTGATCACCAAGGTGCCCGCATTGATGACGATGTCGTCGTCGCCGGCGATGCCTTCGTTGCAGTTGCCCGTGACGGCCAAGCTGCCCTTGCCGTTGATGACCAGCGTGTCGTTCGTGTAAAGAGCGGCGTCGCATTCACTCTTGGCCGAAGAGTCGGTGAGAGAGCTGCTCGTGCCCTCGGCCAGCGTGAGGGTGACCTTCTTTGCGTCGGCGACATAGAGGGCGGGGCCACCGCTGTTGGTGACGTCGACCCCGTTGAACTCGAGGTATACCTTGCCCTTCGCGTCGATCACGATCTGGCCGTCATCGAGACTGCCGCTCAGATAGTAGACACCGGCGGCTTCGATGGTCACGGTCGTCCCGTCGACGGACGCTCCCTTGCCTGAGACGGTGATGGCGTCACCCAGAGCGATGTCGACGACACCGGCCGAGTACTCCGCGCCCTCGTAGTCGAGATCTGCCGAGTCGTCGGCCGTGGTCGCTGCGGCGGCACTCGAGGTGCTCACGCTCGCCGAGGTCGCCCTAGCGGAGGTCGCACCGTTCACGCCGGCGATGAGCGCGCCCATGACGGCCGCCAGAAGCAGCACGAGGGCCACCGCCATGTACCTGCGATTCTTCCGTCTTCTCATCGCGTGGTTCGCCTTTGGGTAGGGAATAGCGCCGTTCGTGCATCCAGACTACGAGGGGCCCCATAAAGCCCGTGTGAAGTCGGCGCGCCTCGATATGCCGCCGTGTGCGCGCCTACGGCGCGACGCGTCAGCGCACGAGGTAGAGCGTGGCTTCCTCGCCGCCCCCGTACTCCGAAGCAGGGATCGCCGTGCCGTGAGCGAGCACCCAATCGACGACGCCCTGCAATGTCGCCTTGGTTTGGTCGCTGCCCTCCGACAGCGACATGTCCTCGTCGGCCAGGAGCACATAGCTGAGCTGCCCCGAAGAGACGAGCGTGGCCAGTTGAGCGGCCTCGGGGTAGGGATCGCGGCTCTTGTAGCCACCGATCGTGACGACCGGCCGGCCCGTAGCCAGGATGATGGGCACCGACGCGGTCGAGGTCTGCACCGCCACCAGGTAGGTGGCATCATCCCGATGCTCCTCCAGGTAGGTGAGAAGCGCCTGATCGACATCTGTAGCCGAGCTGCCGGCAAGCCGGACGATACCTGGGCCCGCGGCCGCTGCGTTGCCGGTGACCGATCTGGTCACCGTGCTGAGGTCGTAGGCGAAAGGACCGGCCAGAAGCGAGACGGCGCACACCGCACCCATGGCAAGCGACGCTAGGTGAGACGATCGCCGCCCGCGCGGTCGCCAGAAACTCGAGACAAGTAGGGCGAGGGCTCCCAGAACTCCCGCAACGATGACCGCGATCGCGAGGCCAGGCGCGTAGTCCGACACCCGCCCGAGAAGGACCGCCGACCAAGCGGCGCTTCCCACCACCACCGCGGGAAGTATCCACGAGAGGAGACGCCGGCTGTGGCTGAGGCGCCAGAGCTCGATAGCGCCCGCACCCGCCAATGCCGCGACGCTCGGCGCGAGCACCACCGTGTAGTACGAATGGAACGTGCCTTGCGCGAATCCGAACACGGCGATCATAGAGATGGTCCAGAGACCCCAGAGGAGGTAGCCCGCCCGGCCCTTGCCGGTGCGACCGGCGCGCCTGGTCTGCCACAGACCCGCTACGAGTCCGGCGAGGGCGAGAGGCAACAGCCAGGAGATCTGGCCGCCGAGAGCGGTGTTGAAGATGCGGAGCACGCCCGGATCGCCGCTCATCTGGCCGGTGAGGTTGGAGCCGCCGACATATCCGCCGGTGCGACCGAAGATGAGATCGAACCACGAGTTGCCCGTGGTGCCGCCGACGAAGGGTCGCCCATCATCGGGCCACAGGCTGACGAGGGCGAGCCACCATCCGGCGACGACCGCGATAGCCGCAACGGGGGCGACGAGTTGAACCACCCTTCGCACCAACCGGCCCTTTCCGCACGCCAGGTACACGATCAAGAACGACGGCACCACCAGGAAGGCCATCAACATCTTCGTCAGGAAGGCGAGACCGAGCGCCGCGCCGGCAAGCGCTAGCTTCCACGACTTGCCCGTCTCGAGCGCTCCCCAGAGCCCCCAGGTCGCCAAGAGGAGCAGGAGGGTCAGCAGCGCATCGGGGTTGTTGTAGCGGAAGATGAGCACGGCGACCGGCGTCAACGCGAACGCGAGCGCCCCGAGCAGAGCCGCGCACTCTCCGGCCCATCGCCGGACGAGGCGGTAGAGCACGAGCACCGACGCTACGCCGGCCAAAGCCTGAGGCAGGAGCATGCTCCAACTCGAGAAACCGAAGATACGGGCCGACAGAGCCATCAGCCAGATGGAGGCGGGCGGTTTGTCGATGGTGATGAACGACCCGGGATCGAGTGAGCCGAACAGGAAGGCCTTCCAGCTGAGACTCGCGCTCTTGACCGCGGCGGCGTAGTAGCTGTTTGCCATGTCGTTGCGCGAGAGCGACCAGAGGTAAAGACCGGCACTGAGTGCGGCGATCGCGGCCAGGCCGGCGATCGCCCACCACGGCCTCGTTTCCCGCTTGCGACTCAACGAAGTGATGAACGACATGCTAGACCCGAAGCGCAGCCGGCATCACGCGCTGAAGGGCGGCCGTCGTGGTAGTGGTCGGAGGCTGAGCCGCTCCGGGCGCGGCGCCTCCCGGCATCGCGCCCCCAGGCTGCGCGCCTTGGCGATCGAGAGGCGGCTGTGCGCCCTGCTGCCCGCCGGGCCGGTTGACGCCGGCGCCGGGCAGACCCTGTGGGCCGCCGGGGAAGCCGCCGATGCCGAGGCTCCCCCCATTGCCGCTGCCGTCGGTCGACTTCGAGGCTCGGGACCCCGCCAGCTGAGCGCTGATCGAAGCCGTCCGCGCGGCCACGAAGCTTCTGAGCCCGATGAACCTGCCGCCCATGTTGGCTCCCCGAGCGGTGGACGCGTCGTTCAGACTGCTGGACAGCCCTCGCTCGAAGGCCTCGTATGAGAAGAGCAGGTTGCTGTCTTGCTTCACATAGGGACGTATCACATCGGCTACCTGGTTGATGCGAGTGGTCATGCGCGCGAGCGAGAACGGGCCGTCGATCAACTGCTGCAGGTAGCGGTGATAGGTCTCGACGAACACCGGCTCATCCATGAGTTGTTGCACCAACGGGTAGTTGGACAGCGCCGCGGAAGTGGGTTCATCGATGTAGAAGTTGAAGATCTTGTCTTCTGACAGCCCCGAGTCGAACCCGCCGAAGCACATGTTCAAATCCCAAGGAATGACCGAGAAGGTGCCCGAATCGTCGTAGAGGTAGTAGTTGTGACCCATGCCGATGTAGTTGTCGAGGTGCACCAGCGCTACCGAAACGGCGAGGTAGCGAAGTGTCTCGTCGACGTCGAGCAGCCGTTCGAGTTCGGTCGCCGTGACGGCGGCCGGATCGGAGTTGATCACCTCGAGCAGATCGTACAGCCTGGAGTAGTCGACCTTGTCCTCGTTGGTTTTCAGGCCTACCGATACCAGAAGGTCCTGGCTGCCACCCATGAACCCGCCCGGCCCACCGGGGAAGCCGCCTCCGCCGGGGAAACCGCCTCCGCCCGCCGGAAGCCCGCCGACCCGCGGTAGGGTCGTTGAAGTGGGGCCTTCGCCGGTATCGAGTCTGCCGGGGATCCAGTCGGCCTCGTCGCCGGCCTTCTCGATGATGTCATCCAGAGAACCGCCGCCGACGTTGAACACCTCGCTGGTCGTCGTGGTCGAAGAAACAACGGTCTTCTCCGCCTGCGCGAGGACGTCGGCCTCAGTCCAGCCCAGCTTGCCCGCGTTGATCTCAGGCTTGTAGAGGTTGCCATTGGGATCACCGAAATGACCGGCCACAAATGTGGAATCGACGGCTTCGACCTGGGTGTACACGCCGAGGTGCGAGTCGTTCACCCAGAGATCGGCGAAGCAGGCACGAGGGGTGGGCACCCCCATCTGCGCCATCAGTTCATAGCCGAGAAACTCCTTCATAAGCGTGGGATCGCTGAAGCCGTTGTTGTAGACCAGCTTCTTCACGCCGTCGTACGAGCGGGCCTGGTTGAAGAAGTTGAAGTCGACCTTGAGACCGGCTCGGAACTTGCCCGCGTTGGCCGCGGCCATGAGCGAACTGCTGCCTTTGGTGCGTACCGCCACATCCTGGATCAACCGGTCGTCGATCCAGATGTCGGCCTTGTAGTATTCCTTGGCGCGAACGCTGGCCTGCATCTCTTTCCAGTCGTCGCTGTCCATGAGCAACCTGACGGTGACCACCCGGTCGTCAGGAAACTGAGCGTCGTATCGACGATCGAGGATCGCCTGGTAGTCGGGGGTGTCGCTCTCCCCGGCAGAGGCATCGACGGCACCGCCCGGGGCCGAACTCGTGGTGCAGCCCGCAGTCGACCAAACCGCGATGAGAAGCGCTCCCGCTAGTGCCGCAGTTCGAAATCCCCAGGTGGTGCGCACGCTTGACGCCTTTGGATCGTTGGCCGGCCAAGTTCACTTTCGCCGACAAGGAGGGCCCCTCGATGGCTACGAGGGCCCCTCGGTGGCTCGCTTCCGATTGTTCCAGCTATCGCGTAAGTTGCCCATAAACACCCCGTGGTCGCGGCCACCGGGTATGATGAACCGAGCGCATGACCAGACTCTCAGACAGCCCCTTCTTCGCGCCCCTGACTCTCGGCGGCCTGACGATCCGCAATCGGGCGGTGCGCGCGGGATGCTTCGAGGGCATGAGTCCCGGGGGCCAGGTCACGCCCAAGCTCATCGAGCATCATCGCCGGGTGGCGGCCGGAGGCGCGGGCATGACGACCTTGTCGTACTGTTCGGTGAGCTACGACGGCAGGGCTTTCGGCCATGAGTTGTGGATGCGCCCTGAGATCCTCCCCGGGTTGCGCGACTTCACCCAAGCGGTACACCGGGAGGGGGCCGCCGCGTCGATCCAGCTAGGCCATTGCGGGTTCTTCGCAAGCCCTCGGGTCATCGGCCGCCGCCCGCTCGGCGCCTCGCGCAAGCTGTGCCTCTTTCGCATGTCGTACTGCAACCGGATGACCGAGGATGACATCGCCGAGAAGACGAGCGACTTCGTCGGCGCCGCGCTGCTGGCGCGTGAGGCGGGCTTCGACGCGGTCGAGATCCACGCCGGCCACGGCTATCTGCTCAGTCAGTTCCTCTCGCCCTGGACGAACAGGAGAGCCGACGCGTATGGCGGCTCACTCGACAAACGCTGCCGTTTTGCGGCGCAGGTGGTCGGTAGGGTACGCGCGGCCCTGGGGCCCGACTTTCCGGTGCTCGTGAAGATGAATCTTCGCGACGGCATGCCGGGCGGTCTCGAGCTCGACGAGGCGGTGCAGGTCGCCCGGGTCTTCGAGACCGCGGGCGCCACGGCCCTCGTGCCTTCATGCGGCTTCACGGCCGCGACCCCTCTCTTCATGCTGCGCGGCGGGCGGCCGGTGATCGACATGGCGCGGGCGCAGAAGAGCTTCTTCTACAAGATCGGCCTCGCGGGTTTCGGCTGGATGATGGTGCAGCGCTACGACTTCGAGCCGCTCTTTCTGCTGGAGGCGGCCCGGAAGGTGCGCAATGCCGTCCACATTCCCGTGGGGTATATCGGAGGCGCCTTCTCGATGCAGCACCTCGATAGTCTTGTGGACGAGGGCTTCGCCTTCGTGCAGATGGGCCGTTCGTTCATTCGCGATCCCGATTTCGTCAACCGTCTGCGGGCGGCCGAGATCGAAGAGTCCGACTGTGACCACTGCAATCGTTGCGTCGCCGCCATGAGCGCCGACGGCGTGGCCTGTCTCTGTCCGTAGATTGTGCGAACATTTCGTCAGAAGGCTGCCGAGAGCCGGTTCCGCTCTACAGCCCCGGGCAGGCAGCCTCATTCCGTCGTCTGACGTCGACGTCACAAGGAGAAAGTGCAAATGGGAATCAAAGGCACCCAGACCGAACTGAACCTACTCAAGGCGTTCGCCGGCGAGAGCCAGGCCCGCAACCGCTACACCTATTTCGCCAGCGAGGCCAAGAAGGCCGGCTTCGAGCAGATCTCAGCCATCTTCCTCGAGACGGCCGAGAACGAGAAGGAGCATGCCAAGGTCTTCTTTAAGTACCTCGAGGGCGGTCCGGCCGAGATCACCGCGACGTACCCCGCGGGCAAGATCGGCACCGTGGAGGAGAGTCTGTTGGCCGCCGCCGAAGGCGAAGCCGAGGAGTGGGGCGTGCTCTACCCGGGCTTTGCCGACGTGGCCGAACAGGAAGGCTTCAAGGATGTCGCGACCTCGTTCCGCGAGATCTCCAAGGTCGAGGCCAAGCACGAGGCGCGCTACCGCAAGCTGCTCGCCAACGTGCAGAACAACCAGGTCTTCTCGCGTCCGGCGCCCGTCCAGTGGAAATGCATCAACTGCGGCTACGTGCACGAGGGACCCGACGCTCCCAAGGTGTGCCCGGCCTGCAAACATCCCCAGGCGTACTACGAGATCTTCGTCGAGGCCTACTGAGCCACGAGAGGGAGGCAAGCATGCGCTTCAAGAACACCGAGGGCCTGAAGAGCAAGATCGTGATCGTCTACACCTGGACGATGAGGGCTCTGCCCCCGGAGTAGGCCGCGGGGCGGCCGGCAAAGCCCCTCCCGGCGCTCGCCGCCGGGAGGGCCGGGGAGGGCCAGCCCTCCCCGATCATCGCTCATTCAAACAG
>JAKAHF010000514.1 GCA_021815245.1 Actinomycetes bacterium | reverse complement strand
CGCCTACGTTCTTCTTGCCGCGGGCAGCATCATGCTCATACGCGCCGTGTGGCGCTATCCGGGACTGTACCGGCAGCAGACGGCCCTCGTGATGCTTGCCGCGGCCGCGCCTTGGATCGCGAACGCTCTCTACGTGACTCGCGCCCTGCCGCTTGGCGGATTCGACCCGACCCCGCTGTCGTTCGCGTTCACCGCACTCATCATCACGCTGAACATGTCGAGGTTCCGCCTCTACAGCGTGCAACCGGCGCTGTTGCCGGCAGCGCGGCACCAGTTGCTCATGGAGATGAAGGACGCCGTGCTGGTGACCGATCTCCATGGACGCGTGGTCACGGCGAATCCCGCGGCAAGTCTCATGCTTGACAGCCCTGCCTCGTTGCTGGCCGGCAAGAGGGCCGTCGACTTGCTCGGTTGCGACATCGCCGGTCTCCCGCAGGAGCCGGATTGCGGCGAAGAAAAGCGCTTCGAGCTCACGCTCGGCGACGACCAGAGCGCGCGGTTCTACGATGTGGTCGCTTCACCGGTCGCCCACGCGCGCTGGGGCAGGTGTGCCGGCATGGGCAATCTGCTCGTGTTTCGCGACATCACCGAACGCAAACTCGGGGAGGCGGCCCTTCGCGCGAGCGAGGAGCAGCTGCGCCAGAGTCAGAAGATGGAATCGGTGGGCAGGTTGGCGGGCGGGGTGGCTCACGACTTCAACAACACGCTCGCCGTCATTCTTGGCAACGTCGACGTGGCGCTCAGGCAGTTGGAACCCGAGCACCAGGTGTATCAGGACCTGCTCGAGATCCGTGAAGCGGCGGTGCGATCGGCCGGCATAACCCAACAGCTCCTTGGCTTCGCCCGCAAGCAGGTTGTCGCGCCAAGGCGCCTCGCCCTCAACAAAGCGGTCGACTCCATGCTGGGGATGATCCGGCGACTGTTAGGCGCGAACATCGAGCTCATCTGGTCACCGGGAGACGATCTCGGGCTTGTCGAGATGGACCCATCTCAGCTCGACCAGGTGATCATCAATCTCTGTGTCAACGCGCGCGACGCCATCGGCACCGCGGGTCAGGTCACCATCGAGACGGCCGCGGTCCGGTTCGACGACACCCTCTGCGCGGCGCACGAGGGCAGCAGCCCAGGAGACTATGCTCGTCTGACGGTGCACGACACCGGTGCCGGCATGCAACCCGAGGCACTCGAGCACCTGTTCGAGCCGTTCTTCACGACCAAGCAAGATGGCCAAGGCACCGGTCTCGGCATGGCTACTGTCTACGGCATCGTCAAGCAGAACAGGGGCTACATCGAAGTGGCGAGCGAGCCCGACTGCGGAACACGCATCGATATCTACCTGCCGCAGAGTGCGGCGGGCACAGGAACCGAGAAGCGGACGGCCGCTCTGCCGGCGCATGCGACCGGCGCAGAGGTGGTATTGCTGGTCGAAGACGAGCCTCAGTTGCTCAGACTCTGCACGCGGGTGCTCACGGGCCTCGGGTATCGGGTGCTCTCGGCAGGGACGCCCACGGAGGCGCTCCGCATGAGTGAAGAACACGCGGGCGATATCGGGTTGGTGATAACCGACATAGCCATGGCCGAGATGAGCGGTCGTGACTTGGTGGAGCGGCTCACGGCCTCACGACCGGGACTCAAAGCCCTCTTCATGTCTGGCCACGTGACCGGCCCCTTGTCGCCCCGGGCGGCGCTCGGGAAAGAAGCCCACTTCCTGCAGAAGCCCTTCACTCCCGATGAGCTGGGACGAGCCGTGAGGGCGACACTCGACGGGTACCCGATGGTGGCCTGAGTCAGGTCAGTCGCGGGAGGCTCGGTAGCTGTCGAGCGCCCGTCTCAGGATCCGCTCCGAAGAACCTTCCGTGATGAACTGGTCGACGCCGATCAGCCGGGCGATGTCCTCTCCCCAAGCGTGGAGCAGCAGGGTCCAGGCGATGTCGCCGGAGTGTGCGTCCGCCGCGATGCTTCCCCGGCTCTGACCCTCCTCTACCACCTTCACCAGATGCTCGAATTCGTCGCGCTGGCGCTTCGCCATCCAGTCGCTGAGGGGCCCGGGGCGATTCGACGCGAGGAGCTGAAAGAAGGGGCGGACGAAGGTGTTGAACTCCGAGAGGGCCCATGCCGAGTGGGCTGCGCCTATGGCCTCGAGGCCGGAGAGCACGTCGTCGCCGGTGGGCTGTCGCAGCCACGATGACGACCGCTCGGCCATTCTGAGCAGCGCGGCCTCGAGCACGGCCTCGCGATTGGGGAAGTGCCGGTAGAGGGCTCCCCGCGAGATGCCGACGCTGGCGGCGATGCGCGACACGGTGGTGCCGCGCAGACCATGGCTGCCGATGAGCTGCACGGCCGCGTCGACGATCTCCTGTTGGCGGACGGCGGTGCTTTTGTACGTCGACCTTCTGGCCGGTCTCGGCCCAGGGGCGCTGGATTTCATAGTCTGCATTGTACCGACAAGGAGCTTCCTTCGGGCCGGTTTGACAGTGAGGCACGAGCCCTGCTACGGTAGATGTGAACTATAGTTCACAATGCACTCTACCCTACCAGGGTGGAGAGGGCGTAGCAAGAGGAGGAGCCACATGTCCCAACCCGCTGTGATCCCACTTCTTCCGGTCGTGCCGTTTCACGGGGACGCCAAGACCTACAGCATGATCGGCCCCTTCCTGTGGCCGATGGAGTACAACGGTTGGCGTGACGAGGCACAATCATGGAAGAATGGCGCCTACATAGGAGCGGCCCTTGCCACCGCGCCGACGTACAGCGTCAAAGGCCCCGACGCCGAGCGGTTCTTCAGCGATCACTTCGTCAACAATTTCACCACCATGCCGGTCGGCGGCTTCCGTCACGGCATCATGTGTGATGAGAAGGGCCGCATCATGCAGGACGGCGTTGTCCTGCGCCTGGCGGAAGACGAGTTCTACACCATGTGGCTCGATCCGTACATCGGGTATGTCTTCTCCAAGGGCGGGTACGACGCGGTAGGCACCGTCCTCACCGGCCAGCGGTTTCTGTTCCAGGTGGCCGGACCGCGGTCACTCGAGATCCTCGAGAGGGCCGCTGGGACCGATCTGCACGACATCGGGTTCGGTCGTCACAAGCTGACCAAAGTAGCCGGCGCCGACGT
>JAKAHF010000513.1 GCA_021815245.1 Actinomycetes bacterium | reverse complement strand
GAACGACTACCTCGGCCTGTCGCGCCACCCCGAACTGATCGAGCGCGCCTGCGCCTGGACGCGCCGCCATGGCGCCGGCAGCCGCGCCTCGCGGCTCGTCACCGGCACCAGCGCGGAGCTGCTGGCGCTGGAGGAAAAGCTCGCGCGCTTCAAGGACGCCGAGGCCGCGCTGATCTTCGCCAGCGGTTACCAGCTGAACAGCTCGGTGCTGCCCGCTTTGCTCGAACTCGGCGAAACACCGCTCGTCTTCACCGACCGGCTCAACCACGGCAGTCTGCACCTGTTCGGCACGCAGATGCAGAGCATCCCTCCCATCTTCCCCGGGATCCTTCATCTCGGCGAGATCACCATCAGCTACTCCAAGGTCGGGCTGATCGCGCTCAGCGTCGCCACGACGATCTTCCTGTTCCTCGTCTACGAGAAGACCTCGTTCGGCCGCTCCATGCGCGCGGTCTCCTACATGCCTGAGGGCGCGGCCCTGCAGGGCATGAACAGCACGAAGATCTACATCATCACCATGGGCCTGGGGACCGCTCTCGCGGGATTCGCCGGTGGCGCCATCGCGCCCGCCTACAGCATCAGCCCCGACATGGGCGCCAACGTGGTGTGGACGGTCATGCTCATGATGATGCTGGGCGGCATGGACAGCCTGCTCGGCGCCGTGGTCGGCGGCGTGGTGATAGGCCAGGTGCTCAGCTTCGGCCAGTACTACATCGGAGGCGCCGTGCAGATCGTGGTGCTGGTGTTCGTCGGCGTCGTGCTGTACTTCAAGCCGACCGGCCTGCTGGGCCGCGGAATCGACATCGGGATCTGAGCGTGCTCCGGTTCGTGCACCGACACAAGATGGTCCTGATCATCGTGATCGTCGCGGCGCTGGTCTGCGTGGGCATCCCCCGGCTCTTCCCCTCACCGTACTACCTCGATCTGTTCGTGGTTCTGCTGGTCAACGCCGTCCTCGCCATGGCCTTCGTGCTCATGCTGCGGGCGGGGCTCATCAACCTGGGGCTGGCTGCGTTCTGGGGCTTCGGCGGCTACGTGTCGGCGCTCCTCGTCATGAGAGTGGGGCTCTCGTTCTGGGCCAGTCTTCCGCTCGCGGCGGTCATCACGGCGGCTCTCGCCTTCGTCTGCGGCTACATCCTGGTCGGTAGCGGCAGCAGCGGGTTCACGTTCGTGATCCTCACCTCCGTGATCGGCATGCTGTTCACGGTGGTGGTCGGCAACATCAGGTCCATCGGGGGATACGGCGGGCTCTCGAAGATCCCCCGGCCCGACGCGATCGACCTCCCGGGCTTGCCGGCGCTGACCTTCACCTCGAAGTCGCACCTGTTCTACCTCGCGGTGTTCCTGTTCGTCATCGTGGTGTTCGTACTGCGCGCCTTCTACTCCGCCTGGACCGGACGGGCGTGGACCGCCATCGCGCTCAACCCCCGCTTGGCCGAATCGGTGGGCGTGAACGTCTTCAGGTTCAGGCTGCTCTCGTTCGTCACCGGGTCTGCGTTGGTGGGCCTGATCGGCAGCTTCTACGCTCACTACACCGGCTTCCTCAGCCCCAACACGTTCGGCATCTGGGAGAACATCAACCTGCAGATCTTCGCGATCTTGGGCGGCCTGGGCTACCCCATCGCCGGACCGCTCCTCGGGTCGGCGGTCATGACCCTGCTCACCGAATCGATGCGCTCCGTGAAGACCATCGCCCCGGCGGCCCAGGGCGCCATCCTCGTTCTCCTGATCCTCTTCCTGCCCACAGGGTTGCTTGGTCTGCTGCAGATGCGCAACTCGGCGCGCGAAAGGGGCGCTCAGGTCTACGCGGCTGCGAGTGCCGGAGTGACGAAGTTGCTCAGGCAGCGAAAGCCGTAGGCAGCGGGGAGACGGCATGGCGATGAGCACGACGACAGAGACGCCTCCGGTCATGGTCCCGCCGGCACCGCCGGCGACGATCCTCGAGATCGACCAGCTTTCGAAGCGGTTCGGGGGGCTGGTGGCCGTCGACAAGGTCAGCTTCCACGTGAACGAGTCGGAGATCCTCGGCATAATCGGCCCCAACGGCGCGGGCAAGACCACGCTGCTCAGCGTGGTCAGTGGTTTCTATCCGCCGAGCGGCGGCCGGATCGCCTTCAAGGGTAGCGACATCACGGGTTGGAAGGCCCACCGCGTCTCGCGTGTCGGCATAGGCCGCACGTTCCAGTCGTCGGTGCTCTTCATGGCTCTGCCGGTGATCGAGAACGTCTTCATAGCCGGGCACCTCAACTACAAGACCAGCTCCTGGAAACGCCTGCTGCGTCTGCCGTCGGCTACCAAGGAAGAAGAGATCCTGAGACGGGAGGGCGAACGGGTGCTCGACCAGATGGGGCTCGGAGACATCAAGACCGAGCTCACAAAGAACCTGCCTCACGGGCATCAGCGCATCCTCGGCATCTGCATCGCCCTGGTGACGCGGCCGAAGCTCTTGCTGCTCGACGAGCCCCTCACCGGCATGAACGCCAACGAGATCCAGACGACGGCGCGGCTTATCCGCGAGATCCGCGACAGCGGAGTCACCATCGTCATGATCGAGCACAACATGGAAGCGATCATGAGCCTCTGCGATCGCATCGTCGTGTTGGATCAGGGCCGCAAGATCGCGGAAGGCCCACCCGAAGCGATCCGGCGAAACCAGAAGGTCATCGACGCCTACCTAGGCAGTGAGTGAAGCGGCCATGCTGCTGGAAGTCAACGATCTCGAAGTCAAATACGGCAAGGCGAAGGCCATCGACGGCATCTCACTGCATGTCAATGAAGGCGAGATCGTGTCCATCGTCGGCGCTAACGGAGCCGGCAAGACCACACTCCTGCGCACCATATCGGGGCTCAAGAAGGCGTCCGCCGGCGAGATCAGGTTCCAGGGCAGGCGCATCGACAACGCGCCCGCGCACCGCATCGTCAGCCTGGGCATCGCCCAGATCCCCGCCGGGAGGATGCTGTTCGCCCCCATGACCGTGCTCGACAACCTGAAGGCGGGCGCCTACCTGCGCCACGACCGCCAGCGCGTCAAGGACGATCTGCAGAACGTCTACCGGCTGTTCCCCATACTCGAAGAGAAGAAGTCGCAACTCGCCGGGCAGCTGAGCGGGGGCCAG
>JAKAHF010000512.1 GCA_021815245.1 Actinomycetes bacterium | reverse complement strand
GCCTACAAGACGCTGGGATGGCGGAAAGTCGCGATCCTCGGTGAGGACTACTCGTACCCCTACACCCAGGCGGCGGGGTTCGTCGCGGAGTTCTGTTCGCTCGGAGGCAAGATTCCACAGCGGACCTGGGTTCCCCTCGGGGTGAGTGACTATTCCTCATACGTCGCTCAGCTGCCGCGCGACGTGGATGGCATCCTGCTCTTGACAGGCGGCACGGATACGATCGCTGCCGAGAAGAGCTACCTGCAACTGGGGGGTAACCCAGGCAAGAAGATGCTCGGCGGGTCGTCCGTGATGGATCCCACCTCGTTCGGCGTCGGCGACTCCCTGGTAGGGCTCGTCGGCGGGTCCCCCGTGCCGCTTGGTGGGACGAGCCCGGAGTGGGCCGACTACGTGAACGGCTTCCTGAGCGTCTACCCCAAAGTTCCCGCCGACAGCCTCTTCACCGTCCTCTACTACGATGGGATGCAGGCGATCATCCAGGCACTCCAGAAGGTGAACGGCGATCTCTCGAACGGGGAGACTGCGTTCCGCGCCGCGTTGACCAACCTCAACCCGCCCTTCCCCAACGGCTCGGTCACCCTCGACGCGAACCGCAATTCGATCCAGCCGGCCTATGTCGTCCAGATCGTGAAGACGAGCAGCGGCCTCGGCTTCAAGGTGCTCGAGACCGTCAAGGACGTGTCCCAGACATTTGGCGGGCTCTTCGGTCCGAACTCGCCGACCCCGAGTCGCACGCAGCCCGCCTGCACCGCTGGTAACCCGCCGCCGTGGGCCAAGTGAGAGGACTGTGAGCCGGTCTCACAGGTGATACGGTGGGGTCCAGCCTGCGGCCCCAGACGGGACCCCACCGCGTACGCACAGACCGTGTTGGTCGTACCGACATCGTCGCGCCAATCCTGATTGTGGGCGATCGGGGGACACCGGGGAGGTCATGCGCGTGACCGAGATGAGCGAAGAGATCCTGGGGCAGTTCCTGGGAGACGAGAACTTTCCAATCACGTGGGATTCAGAGCTCGAAAAGCAGCTCTTTTGGGTCTACGACGACCTCCACTCCCCTCATCCACTGAGCCCTATGTATTTCGACATCGGCGGCTGGTGGTTGACGTGCGACCACATGTTCCGTCGCTTTGGCACTCCCTTCGCGTGCGACTGGATCGCCAAGAATGTCAACGGCTACCTGTACACGGCCGCGGTGCCGCCACGTCCTGAGTTCCGGGTCGACGCATCGGAGTACGGGGCTCGCTATGGAGCCCGCACCCCGCTGGATCCACAATATGCCGCGCGGATCGGCGCGTATCTCGACACGGTACTGCCAGTCTACGGACAGGAATTTGCGAGCTGGTGGCGAGATCGCTTCGTCCCTGAGATGCAGCGCAATTTTGCGTATCTTGAGGATCAGCTGGATCAGCAAGACAAGCTGACGTTACCGGCTCTCGCTTGTCTGCTCGAAGACGCGATCGATATTCATGATCGTCACTGGAAAATCCACTGGATGTTGAACTTTGCGCAGCTCTCGGCCACGCTCAACTTGCGAGCCGTAGCCGAGAGGACGCGGGGCGCCGTGGACGAAAAGCTCCTGGGGCGTTTGCAGAACTCAGTGACAGATCGGAACTGGGACTCGATCGAAGCGCTGTGGGGCATGAAGGAAGAGGCGAAATCAGATCCGGAGCTCGCGGAAGCGTTCGCCGGGGAGACCGCCGATGAGATCCTCGCTCGGTTGCAGGCGTCCGGCCGTGGACGCCGTTATCTAGGCGAGCGAGTCGCTCCCTACCAGCGTGAATTCGGTTGGCACGCCGTCTGGAGCCACGAGTTGGTCTTCCCAACGGTGCGTGAGAATGTGGCGCCTGTGCTGGAGTCGGTGCGGGAGTACATCCAGTCAGACTACGATTACCCCAAGGTGCACCAGGAGGCACGAGACGATCTCGCTCGCGCGTCCCAGGAGATCTTGGAGGAGCTGGAGGGAGCTGCACTGGAGGAGATGCGCACGGCGCTGGAAATGAACCTCCGCCTAGCTCCGTTGACACCAGACCATCACTTCTACATCGATCAAGGTACCAACGCGCATCTGCGTCTTGTCTTACTGGCCATCGGCAAGAAGCTGGTGCATGCCGGCGTGCTCGACAACCCTGAGGACGTCATGTTCCTCAAGTACAACGAGTTACGTGAGTTGATCGGAGATCACGCCGCGTTCGACGGTCGTGCCGTGGTGACCTCGCGACGTGCTGAGCGGGAGCGGCAGTACCGTATGCACCCGCCTGACTGGATCGGGACTGTTACCCCGAGCCAGCTGGCGTTCCCATACCTGATCAACTGGGGCTTTCCGGACAAGTTTTACCGTTCAGCGCCGAAGCGCGCCAACCAGCTCACCGGCATCGCCGGCTCCCCTGGGGTCGTGGAGGGGACTGCGCGAGTCGTCCTGGACGAGGCGCAGTTCGACGACGTGAGAACGGGCGACATCGTGGTCTGCCAAATGACGAACCCCGCATGGGTCCCGCTGTTCACCCGGATGGCTGGTCTCGTGACCGACTCCGGCGGAACGACATCCCACTCGGCAGTTCTCGCGCGCGAGTTCGGGATGCCCGCGGTGGTCGGCACCTCGACGGCGACACGGACGATCAGGACCGGCGATCGCGTGCGGGTTGATGGGACCAACGGAGTCGTCGAGATCCTCGAGAGTAGGCAACAGGCCCCAGAGGGTGGCGAGATGAGGGAACGATGAAGGCCCAACTCCAGTGTTCCGAGGAGATGTCGGCCGGTGCTGCCCGCTTGCGCGTGGACGTATTAGGTGGCACACCGCGAGAGCATGTGCTCGAAGACATGACCTTCCTGAACTACCGACTCGCGGACGTTCGGCTCGAAGCGCACCCGACCTTGGCTGAGCCTGACATCGTCTGGTATCAGGACGGCGAGAAGCATGTCACGTACGACGGGCGTAGGGTGACGTTCACCGGTGACTGGCCCGCGGGGCCAATCCAGAAGGTCGTCGTCGCCCTGTTGGCCCTGCGGATGGAAGCCCAGGGCCTGCATCCGTTCCACGCCTCGGCGGTGCGCTACCGAGGCAAGACAATTATGTTCTTGGGCGGCGAATCGAACCACTGCAAGTCGATGGCACAGAT
>JAKAHF010000511.1 GCA_021815245.1 Actinomycetes bacterium | reverse complement strand
ACCAGATCCAGGCAGGTGCCGATCCGGTGGCGCCCGACAGGATCCACCGGTTGTACGACCGGCTGTACACCGAATGGTGATCGTCGATCATCGGGCCCATCAGTGCGTCGATGCCCGCGATGAGGTCGCCGTTCTTGCCTTTCGGCACTGCGAAGCCGAGGGCCGTCGGGGCGAAGCTGATGGCCGTGATAGTGACCGGATACTTGCGCGCGAGGTCGATCCCCAGTGAGTAGATGCAGATGCCGGCGTCGACGGTGCCGTCGGCCAGCGCCTGCATCACCGCGGGATTGTCCTTGGTCGGCACGATCTCGCAGCGGACGCCGAACGACGCGGCGTACGATTCGAATGCGCTCGTGAAGATGCTGCCCTCGACCCCTGCGACCCGCACCCCATCGAGGTCGAAGACCGTCTTCAATTGGAAATCAGGTCCCGTGAAGATGACGCCTGAGTCGATGAACGGCGGGTACGCGGCGTAGTCGTAGATCGATTGCCGCTCTTTCGTCACGGCGACGGCCGGAAGCAGGTCTATCTCACCCTTCTCGAGCGCGACGAGCAGTTCTCTCCAAGGTTTGTCGACGTATTCGACCTTCCAATCGAGCGACGCGGCGAAGTACTCGACCAGATCGATGAACAGGCCTTCAGGATGGCCCGGAGTGTTCTTGACCAACGGCGCGGCCGGAAACACCCCTACTCGCACCGTTCTCGAGGCGGCGTCGACCGGCGATATCAGCGCAAGCAGTAGGCTGATCGCAAGCACAAGGACCAAGACGCTGCGACGCGCGACAGTAGCAGTCAAATGACACCCACCCAAACCGCAAGACCCCAACCGGCTGCCGTCCACACCCATGGTAGCGCACCCCGGCACCGTGGGCTTCGCGCTCGAGTCGTCGCTTTGATGGTTCGTCTCACGCGGGTGGTCCCTCGGTCGCTTGACGGTCGAACCGACGGACTCTAGAGTGCCTGGGACGAACGGGCGACATGGGAGAAGTGACCGAATGACCGGCGGCGAAGGAAAGACACCATATTCACCCTACGCCGACCTGCCCACCAACGTGTACAAGGGACAGACTCACATACACACCACGCGCTCCGATGGTCTCGACACACCAGACGTTACGGCGCGGGCCTACAGGCGGGCGGGGTACGAGTGGATCGTCCTCACCGACCATGACGTGGTCACGTCCGCATGCGCGATCGATGGACTACTGATCATATCGGGCGCCGAGCAGAGCGTCGACGACTTCCTGCCCGGCCCCCGTCCGCACATCGTGGGTTTCCCGCTCCGTGAGGGGGAGACCAGCCATTCGCTCGAGGCCGTGCTCGGCAACGCGGTATCTGTCGTCGCTCATTGTCTCTACAATCCCGGAGGAGAAGGCCACACCGGGCGTGAGATCGCCCTGGCCAACCCCGGCTACACCTGTTTCGAGGTCTACAACGCCACAGCCGACGCCCTCGACGGGGGGACCTACGGCGAGGACGTCTTTGAAGAGCTCCTGAGCCACGGTCATCGCGTGTGGGCGGTCGCCGCCGACGACTGCCACGGGGTCGACTGGTCGGGGGCGACGGCGGTTTACGTCTTCGCCGATGCGTTGACTGAGGCGAATGTGGTGGCGGCACTGCGGGCCGGGAGGTTCTATACGACGCAGGGCCCGCTTCTCACCATCGCCGACGATGGCGTTGTGTTCTCCGTGGAGACGTCTGAGCCCGCGACCATCGAGTTCGTTGGGAGTACCGGCCCGCTACAGGTCAGTACGCGCGCGACCTGCGCGGCCTACCGGTACGCGGGCTGTGAGGGCTACGTGCGGGCTCGCGTCACCCGCGACGCCGACGGCAAGATAGCCTGGACCAATCCGATCTTTCGCTGAGCGCGGCCCATGGCTCGGACCTCTACAATGGGGGAATGCCGACGCCGATACTCGCCAGCAAGCTGTACGTTCCACCGCCACGTGCCGGCACGGTCGCCCGTCTTCGGCTCACCGAGCGCCTGGACGGCGCTCTGCGCTCGAAGCTGACGCTTATCTCCGCGCCGGCGGGGTTCGGCAAGACCACGCTGGTCAGCGAGTGGCTCGACCGTCGTGCCGAGCACGAACCCGAGTGGCGGACGGCCTGGCTCTCCCTTGACGAAGCCGACAGCGAGGTCACGCGCTTCTTGAGCTACCTGATAGCTTCGTTGACGACGGCGGCGCCCGGCATCGGGGAGACGGCGTCGCGGGCCCTTGAGGGCGCCGCGCCCGCGTCTTTCGAATCGGTGTTGACCGCGCTCCTCAACGAGATCTCTTCGCTGCCGGCCCACGTCGTTTTGGTGCTCGACGATTATCATGCGGTCGACTCCGAGCCGGTGGACCAAGCTCTTGCCTTCTTGCTCGATCACCTGCCCCCGAGAATGCACGTGATCGTCATCACGCGGGAGGATCCCGACCTGCCGATGGCCCGGCTTCGCGCCAACGACCAGCTGGTCGAGTTGCGGGCGGCCGACCTGCGCTTCACTGCTTCGGAAGCAGCCGAATTCCTCACGCGGGTCATGGGCCTCGAACTCTCCCAAAGCGACGTCGCGGCGCTCGAGGCGCAGGAGATGGTGCTCGCGGTGTGGCTGATCGCAAAAGGGTTCAAGGTCTCCCCACAGACGTCCGCTCGCATGGGCGAGGTGGAGGCGGTCGCGGCTTGAGACGCAATCGCCCGCGATTCGCGAACGTACCGTGAGGGTGCGAAAAACCCGGTCAGAGACCGGGTTCTTCGCGGTTCTGGACCAAGAGCGCGAGACCCTCGGGAACAGTCGTGACGCGCCGACCGGCCGGCTGCGACCTATCTTCTTCGAAAGAAGGCCCCTTTGACGTTGCTCATGCGCTCCCCTTTCTCGCGAACGCGCGGGTCAGGTATCCACCGTGGCACGAAGAGGCGCTTCACTGGGGATTCTAGGCAACGTCGCGCCGACCCGCAAGGCGGCTCCAGAGCCCGTCAGGGAAGTCGGCGCTCAACCGTCCAGAAGCAGAGGGCTAGAAGAACGAGGGCGAGGCCGGCGAACAGTGCGGTCTCCATGGCCTGGAAAGTCCAGAAACGATCGGCCGGCTGATAGCTCACGACCACGTGGTAGGCCGAGGCGAGCTTGTCCACCCCGTCCTGG
>JAKAHF010000510.1 GCA_021815245.1 Actinomycetes bacterium | reverse complement strand
CGTTGTTGAGCGCCTCCGCGGACCACGCGATCATCAAGATCACAGCCATGCGATCGCGACGCCACAAGAAGTACCCGGCGAATGCCAGAGGCACCGCTACCTGCAGAAACGAGCCCGCCCCCTGCATCAGCAGCGGCGGGGCCCACATGGCAAGCATGTGACCGAGTTCGTGAACCCCCAGGTCGACGTTCGACAGCCACGGCACCCAACCGTTGCGCGAGTAGGTGAGGCCGGCCAGAAGGCTCGTGGCCAGGGCGGCGACGACCCACTGAAGGGTCAACCTCCACGATAGGATCCTGCCGGTGACGACCTGTCTGTCCATCACCGACTACATCGGCAGTGCCGCCGGTCCTACTTGAGCGCGAAGGTCACCGACACGCGGGCGTTGACCGTGATCTGACCGGGGGCGACCGTGGCTCCGGCCTCGAGGACGCTCGAACCCGACTCGACCACGACGTTCTGCGCATTCGTGCCACTCCAGCCACTGCCCCAGCCATAGCCGTACCACGACTGCCAGGTGTTCTGCTCCTCGGTTATGGTCACCGGCTCACTCACGTCTTGGCCAAGTTCGCCGGCAAGCGCGGTAGCCTTCTCCTTCGCGGCCTGCATGGCGAGCGCCCGGGCCTGATCTCTGTACTTGCGGAGCTCGGTGGTCTTGAACTCCACGTTGTGCACGTAGTTCGCCCCCGCCTCGAGCACTCCCGACAGCACTTCCTCGAATCTCGACAGATCGCCGAGGGTGACGACGATCGTCTTGCGCACGCCGTAGCCCTTGAGTCGTGGTATGTCGTACGAAGGATAGTCGTAGACCGGATTGATGCCGATGTACTCGGTCTGAATGTGGTCGTCTACGATGCCGAACCCCTGCAGTCTCTCGATCACGCGCCGTACGATCTCGTCGTTCTTCGCCTTCGCCGTGGCGAGTTGGGCATCTTGTGTCTCGACGCCAAGCGTGACGATCACCTCGTCGGGAGCCACCCGCACTTGGGCATCGCCCATCGCGGTTACCACTCTCGACCCCGGCGCGCCCGCCACCGTCGCGGACCCTCCGGAACCGCCCGACCCGTTGTCGCACGCCACGAGACAAAGCAGGGCGACGACGGCCACGGCCAGGACGATGACGATGACTTGTTTCTTCATTTCGACCCCCATTCACGTGCTCTCTCCGGCTGCCTCAGTGTAGCGCCGGCGCGCAGGCTTCAGGGTGCGGCCCACAACGCGTTATCCTACTACGTGCTGAGATGCCGCCCGATCATGCACCGGCGGATCACCGGCTTGTGACACTACGAATCCCGAGAGGAGAATGCGCCTTGAACGAAGGCCAGCGCCAGAGCCTGATAATGGACGACTTCAACACCGAGAAGGATCACATCGGCACCCTCCTCTACAGGCTTGACGACAAGAAGGTAAGCGGCATCCCGTTCTTCACCGACTGCGCCTGGGTGTGGCCCAAGCCGGGTGAGATCGTCATGGAGGCCAATGCGCACTCCCACGATTTCGACGAGATCGTGACGCTATTCGGCACCGACCCCGACAACCCGCGCGATCTTTGTGGCGAGGTGGAGTTCTGGCTAGATGGCGAGAAGCACATCCTGACGCGCAGCTCGATCGTCTACGTTCCCAAGGGTGTCAATCACTGTCCCTTGACTTTCAGGAACCTCACGAGGCCGATCTTTCACTACATCGTGGGTGACGCCGGCCGCTACGCGACCTAGGAGGTCAGTCGTCCCAGAAGAGCCCTTTGTCCGACGGAGGCGTCACCCCGACCGTAGCAGCCGCTTCGAGAAGCTGCCGGATGGCCTCGGTGCCTTCGACGCCGTAGTCGACGGAGTACTCGTTGACGTAGAGCTCGATGTGGGCCCTGCACACTTGCAGGTCCATCTCCTGGGAGTGTGCGCGCACATAGTCGGTGGTCGCGTCGGGGTCGGCCAGAGCGCGCTCCACACTGGAGCGCACGGCCTGCTCTATCAGCCCCTGCTCTGCGCGCGCAAGCCTGCGCGACACCGCTATGCCGCCAAGCGGGAGCGGCAGCCCGCTCGTCTCCTCCCACCATTCGCCGAGATCGACCAACCGGCGCAGCCCGTACGAGCCGTACGTGAACCGCCCCTCGTGGATGATGACCCCCACGTCGACCTCCCCCCTCACGACCGCCGGCATGATGCGGTCGAAGGGCATGACGACCGCCTGCAACAGCCCACCGGTGAAGAGTCCGGCGAGCAGCGCGGCCGTGGTCCGTTCCCCCGGGATGGCGACCTTGGCCTTGGCCAACTCGTCCGCGAGCACGGCGGTGCGCATGAGCGAAGGCGCCGGTCGCAACGGACTGTCCTTCGACACCACGACAAGCGGCCCGACCCCCCGCCCCATGGCCCCGCCGGAGTGCAGCAAGGCATACGAGTCGCGCAGAAAGGCGAAGGCGTGCATCGAGACCTTGATCACATCGGCGCCATCGTGCCGAGCCAGACTGTTCAGCGTGTCGATGTCTTCGAGTCGCTCGCGCACGGCCGGTGCGCCATCGAGAAGGCCGTGCACCCAAGCGTGAAAGACGAAGGTGTCGTTGGGGCAGGGTGAGTAGGCGAGACGGAGCGCGCCGGCCCCCGCTTGCTCGCGAAGGTCTCCGGCGCCGCCGCCGGCTCCGCCGCTAGATCTCGACATAGGCTGAGTCCTTGCGTAGCGGCAGGCGATCGAGAGCGGCGACAACGGCAAGAGTCGCCCAACCGGCCACGGCGGCGGCCCTCTTGATCTGCCACGTGTCGCGGCAGCGGTCTGTCACCAGATTGCTGATGCCTCGAATCTCCAAGAAGGGCACCCCATACAAAGCGCACATATGCGCGGCCGCGGCGCCCTCCATACTCTCGGCGAGCGCCCCGAAACGGGCCGCGAGCCACTGCCCTTGACTCAGGAGTCCGGTGGCCTGCGAGCTGGTGACGCACGGCCCGAGCACCACGGCCGGCTGCCCGTCACGCCGCGAGGCGATCGCCGGCCAGCTGACTTCAGGCACCACCTCGCTCGAGCAACTCCCATCGTCGTCCCGAGCGCCGGTGCGCACGATCTCGGGCCATTCGATGCTTTCAATGATCTCCTGAGCCGCGAGCGTCAGGTCGGCGGGCAGCGGAAACACGCCTG
>JAKAHF010000509.1 GCA_021815245.1 Actinomycetes bacterium | reverse complement strand
GGCATCGCCGGATTCTAGCAATCGCCCTTTTCGAACCCGAGTCACGGGGCGCCCGATCGTCGATCGGGCGCCCCGCTGTTTTAGTGCAACCGCTTGCTCGCCACCCTCCATACGAAACCCCTGCGAGGAGCAAAGACATAGGCGAGTATGAAGATGGCCGTCGCGATGAGTACCATCGCCGCCCCTGAGGCCACATCGAGATAGTAGCTGGCGTAGAGCCCGCCGACGGTCGACACCACGCCGATCGCCACCGAAACCCCCATCATCGCCGGCAGTCTGCGAGTCAGAAGGTACGCGGCTGCGGGCGGCGTCACCAGCATCGCCGCCACGAGCGCGACACCGACGGTGCGCAGAGACACCACGATAGTTGCCGCCAGCAGAATGAAGAGCCCCGTGCGCAGTAGGTGTGTACGTAGGCCCAAAGTCCGGCCGAGGATGGGGTCGAACGACACGACAAGCAGCTGTCGATAGAGAAGAACCACTGCGACCAGCACTACGACAGTCAGGGCGCCCGTGACATAGAGATCGGGCGCCGACACGCCGAGCACGTTGCCAAAGAGAACATGCGTGAGATCGAGCGCGTAGGTGTCTGTCGTGCTGATGAGCACGACTCCCAGGGCCAGTGCCGCCGCGAAGAAAACACCAATGGCGGTGTCTTCCCTGATGGTGCCCGAGCGCGAGATGTAGCTGATGCCCACAGCCACGAGAAGCCCCGCCACCAATGCGCCGGCGAGCAGGTTGGCTCCTGCCAGATAGGCGACAGCCACTCCGGGAAGAACCGCATGTGCCAGGGCATCCCCCAAAAAGGCCATGGAACGCAGCACGACGTAGCAGCCGATCACCGAGCAAACCACCCCGACCATGATCGAGGCGACCAGCGATCTCTGCATGAACGCGAGGGCGAACGGCTCGGTGATCCAGTCCATCAGCGCCCCCCTGGTCTCAAACCTGCGGTCCTGATGGACTGTCGTTCGGCGCACAGGTATCGCACTCACACGCGTCCACCCCGCCCGCGGGACCGTGTCCGCCACAGCATTGATCGACCACGATGGCCCGGCCTTCGACCACCACCATCTGGCCCCCGAACGCCGCCTGGAGGTTCTTCTCGGTGAAGACCTCCGCAGGGCTGCCCATCGACACGAGCCGTCCACTCAGCAACGCGACGTGGTCGAAGCGGTTGGCGGCAAGATCGAGGTCGTGAGTCGAGACCAGCACGGTAACCGACCGATCGCGCAATCCCGAGAGCAGGTCGAGCGTCGCCTGGCGCGTCGCTACATCTACCCCGGTGAAGGGCTCGTCGAGAAGCAGGACGTGCGGCTGCTGAGCCAAGGCCCGCGCAAGAAAGACCCTCTGCTGCTGGCCTCCCGACAATTCCCCGATGGGGCGATCGGCACAGTCGCCCATGCCGAGACTATCGAGGCTCTCCCGGATCATGGCCCGATCGGCCACCGAGAGCCTTCTCATCCACCGCTTGCTGCCGAACCGTCCCATGCTGACAACATCCCATACCGTAACGGGGAAGCGCCAGTCGACCTCTTCGCGCTGGGGCACGTAGGCGATGCGCTGGCCGTTGGCTCCAGGCTGCTTGCCGTGCACGAGCACTTCGCCACGACGCAACGGAGCCAATCCCACGAGGGCTTTGAACAACGTCGACTTGCCCGCGCCATTTGGCCCGACTACGGCGACCTGCGCTCCGTGGGGCACACTGAGCGAAACAGAGTCGAGGGCCACCCTCGCCCCGTAGCACACCGTCACGTCGCGCAATTCGAGAAGGCCGCCCGCCTGCTCCGCGTGGCCGCGGGTGTCGGACTCGACGATACGCCGGCTGATCACGAGCGGGCTTTCGCCACTTGCTCGAGCTTCGCCCGGTCTTCTATGTGCACCGTACGCCCGCTGGTCTTGACCGCTCCCAGCCGCGTCAACTGCTGGAAGGCGCGGGAGAGCGTCTCCGGAACGGTGCCGACCGCCGAAGCCAGTTGCGTCTTCGACATCTCGAGTTTGATGGTGCTCCCGGCCGGATCCTGGGTGGCGAGGGCGAGAAGGTGCGCGGCCAGCCGCTCCGACACGTCTTTCAGCGAGAGATCCTCAATGAGCGAAGCGAACGAGCGCAGGCGAGACGACAGCGCGGCCAGCAGACGAAGGGCGACCTCCGGCTCGCGAGCGACCAGATCGAGAAAAGCCTGCCGGGGGATGTAGAGCAACTCACTCTTTTCGAGCGTCTCGGCGGTGGCCGGGTACGCCTCTCCCGAGAGCACGGCCACCTCCCCCACCGGCTGCCCGGACGTCATGATCATGAGGGTCTGTTCACGCCCCTTCGGCGAGACCTTGAATACCTTGACCCTGCCCTGTAGCACCACGTACAGCCCGATAGCCTTGTCGCCCTGCATGAACACCATCTGGTCGGCGTCGTAGCTCTTGCGGCGGCCACTCGTCACGAGCTCGAGTAGGAATTCTTCCTCGAGACTCTCGAACAGGCTCGTCTGCCGAAGAAGTGCTATGAGCTCCTGGTCTGGCCCGCGCAAAAGATGACCTCCGTGCTTGACTTTCGTCAAGGTTTGGCATAGACCCCTATGTTAGCTTCTTCTTGCTGAAAGGAATGCTCACAAACGCAAGCCGGGCTGCGACAGGCAGCGAACCAAGCATAGGAGGATAGCGATGTTCTGCAACCAGTGCGAACAGACGGCCAAGACGGGAGCCTGTACCGCGAAGGGAGTCTGCGGCAAGAACGACGATGTCGCCGCTCTTCAGGACGCTCTTGTCTACGCCTTGAAGGGCCTTGCCCTCGTGGCCGAAAAGGCAGAGGCAGACGGGGTCGTCCCCGACGACACCTATCCCTTCCTGGCCGCCGGTCTCTTCATCACCCTGACCAACGTCAACTTCGACCCCGAGGCGAACAAGAAGTGGGTCGTCGATGCCGTGGCCAGAAGAGAGGCCATCAAGGCCGCCCTAACCGCCAAGGGTAAGAGCATCGGAGAACTACGCGCGCCGGCCGCCTACGAGGCGGGAGTCACCGTCGCCGATGTCGCCCAGCAGGGTAGAGCGCATGACCTCAACACCGAAGCATCGAGCGACGCGAACCTGCGCTCGCTGCAACATACCATCCTGTATGGTCTCAAGGGCGTGG
>JAKAHF010000508.1 GCA_021815245.1 Actinomycetes bacterium | reverse complement strand
GGGGTCGACAAGGAGGCCTCGCGCTCGGCCCGGGCGAGGATCAGAGCCCTGAATCTCGGGTTGGTCTCGAACTCTCGGTGAAGAATGTCCGAGATCGCGTCGGCCTGTGCTTGGGTGAGCCCGCTCTTGACGGCCGAAACCTCCTGAGTAGGATGAGACCCGGTGTTGTTTCCGCTACTCATGGGGGGGTGCATCGTCGGTTGATTGATGGCGCCGAAGCGGCCGCAGCATCTCGCCGACCACTCTGCGTAGCTGCTCCGGGTCGAGTGGGGGCGTAATCACAACGATCTTCATTGGCAAGGTGGTGCGTTCACCACTAGCCACAGAAAGGACCGACATGGATGACTCGGTAGCAGGAGCCGTCTTGCACGCCTGTTCCTCGACCACGGGCTTTGGACTGACCGTGCTAGCAGGAGGCGCTGTGATCTCCGGGCTGGTGGCCACGCCCAAGGAGTACCTCGAAGCACTCACTGCTCGCGCGGTGATGTCTGACTCGGAATCTGGGAGGGTATACGGGAATATTCTGGCCGACAGCCTTCCGGGGATTCTGGCCAACGCGGAGGCCAATGAGGACCAAGACACGCCGATCGAGCCAACGTGGCTGTACTTCACCGACGCATTGGTCTTCGTCGGAGGAGTTCCACTTGGCTCCGATCCCATCGACTGGTGTTGCCGCATAGACTCGGTGGATGCATTCACAGTGGGATCGATCAAGCCCGGATGATCACCTTGGTCAGCAGCGGGGATGGAGTCTGGCTGTTGCTGTGGAGTATTCACGCGGCCTCGTCTTCAACCCTGAGGACGCGCCTGTAGGCGGCGAGGGTGTCGGGGGCGATGTCGAAGTGCCCCTGGACGTGACGCGAGACCGTCTCGGGTCGCACGCCGGCAAGCTCAGCCAGACGCCTCTGCGTCATGACCGGCTCGCCGCGCTCCCGTTTGGTCCGGTTGTACTCGTCGATCTCGAAGATGATGTCCATGCTGCTCCAGTGACTTTCCATTGATGGAAACATGATGAGCATAGACCGCATTTCCATCGATGTCAAGAGCGATTTACGTCAATGTCATAGAGTCCGGTTACTATGGCTGAGCGAAGCATGGAACCTATCGCAACAGCACTCAGACTGCTCATGGATTCCCGCGGTATGAGCGATACCGAGGTGTGGGTCGCGGCAGGCATAAGTCCCGGCGCCCTGAGTCGCTATCTTCACGGCAGCCGCGGGACAACCGCAATCGACTGGCGCGGTGCAGCAACGATCGAGAAGCTGGCGGCAGCACTTGGAGTCGAACCCAGCTACTTCATCGAGTATCGGATGTGGGAGATCAGGCAGGCCGCCAAACTCTTTCCACTGCTGGCCGACGAGATGTACGACCTACTGATGGGCTACGTGGGCAGAGAGCCCGGCGGCTTGAGCAACCTCCGAAGCAAAGGCACATGAGCGCGGAGCGCGGCCCTGTCATTAGCCTCCGCGAAACGACTGGCCGCAAGAAGCGACCAGACGGCAAGACGGATGAAGAAGGCCCGCACTTTGGTTCCCCCTCTTGCTTGGTCGGTGGAGACATCATAGCGAGAGGTCTGGACGGGAGAGCTATCACTAAGGGCCGATTTTGCGGCTTTTCCACAGAGAGCGGACAAGTCCGCTCTCGTGTAGTGCTCAGCGCGAATAGAATCTGAGGCGAAAGCCCCACGTCTGTAGGAACGTAAGGGGGAGGGAATCATGAAGTGCGTTCGGTGGCTGCTGTCCATGCTGGTCGCGGGGATTCTCATCGGTGCACTGCCGGCCGTCGGCTGCGGCGAGACGTCAACCAACACGACCAAGAAGCCCACCACCACGACGACCCAGAAGAGCGTGGTCTTTCTTGATTCCACAACCGCGAAGACGACGACCACCTCAGAGGCATCTGGCCCTCGGGTCGAGAAATGGGGCACCACGGTTGAGTTGCCCGGCCTCACCGTGACCGTGGATGCCCCGGTGGACGACACCGGCAACTTGAGCGACGCCGAGCTGACCTTCGTCGACAAGGGCAACAAGGTCATGTACATGATCGTTACGATCAAGAACACCGGCAATGAGAGCTACTCGTACAACCCCCTGGCTTTCACGCTCTCTGATAGTGAGGGATTCCAATACGACTCACTCGGCGTCATGTGCAGTCGGCCCACGCTGGACACTGGCGAGCTACCGCCTGGTCGTTCCGTCAAGGGTGCGCTAGCGTTCGAGATGCCGAAGAAATCGCATCCGTCGTACGTGGACTTCGTTCCGGGGTTCATCGGGAGCATCGCGGCGACATGGGGCGATTGAATCACGCCAACTGGATCCGACCTCGAGCCGAAGACCGCCGATTGGGGAGTGACAAATGGACCCAGACGAACACACTCAGAGAGCAGTCGACGCGTTGGTCATGATCGGCTCCGAGGAGTGGGAACTGCTTGGTGGAAAGCCATTGGTCGAATGGCTTGCTGATCTTGAGGGTCTACCTGCCACGAAACAGGCTGCAGCCCGTCACGCCCTCCTCGAGGAGATGATGGCCAGGCTCGCTTCCGACGGATCGGTCGAGCAACTTCGCAACCTGCTCGGAGGGCTCGATGGAGTACAGCGATCGATGATCGAGAAGGCTCTACTAGACGGCATCGCTGGACTTCGCAGCTCGCTGTGGCCATGATCAGCACAGGACCGTGACCCATCTCTTCGCCTACGTCGCAAGCCACACCCGGGGTGTTCGTACACCGCGGGACTTGTTCTTCTACTGACATGGATTCGGACAATAAGAGGGCGCTCGCGTACCTACGCGTCTCGAAGGAGCGCGAGGGCATGATGAGTCCCGAGATTCAACGAGAAGCCATCGAGCGTCACTGTGAGGCTCGCGGCTGGATGATCGTCGAGACGTTCACCGATATCGACATCTCCGGTAAGCTCCCCCCGGAGAAGCGGCCCGGCCTCCAGGAGCTCCTTGCCAAGGCCCAGGCTGGTGAGTGCGACATGGTGGTCGTCTACCGGGTCGACCGCCTCTCGCGCGAGCCGGCCGACTACTACGCAATCACGGCCATGCTCAAGGATTCTGGAGTGGGTATCGACGCGGCCGCACAACCCAAGGAGGCCTCGCCCGAGGGCGAGTTCCTGTGGGAC
>JAKAHF010000507.1 GCA_021815245.1 Actinomycetes bacterium | reverse complement strand
AGCCCCGCCGGCAGGTCGAGCGTCAGGCCCGCGGTGGGTGTGGCCACCAAACGGAGACTGCTGTCGCGGATCTCGATCGGCACTCTTTGGCCCAGGAACGTGGAGTCGGATCGCACTCCGACCGTCAGCCGGCCGAGTGATCCTGTCTTTGGGTTGAGCTTCATGGGGTCACATCCACCGGCACGTGTTTCTCGGGGGGCAACGCGTTGATGCCCGTCGCACGCTTGGCATAGGGCGCGCGGGCCGAAACTGTCAGGTAGTAGAGACCGGCTTCGACCTTTCGTCTTACCGGCCATGTTCTCGCGTTTCTGAACACAGTACGGTCATCACGCTTCAATGTGGCTCGAGCGACGTTTTCGGCTTCGCTCGGCGTGAGGTGTATGCACAGGTCGACTTCGGGCACGGCTGAGAACTCGTGCACGGTCGCCTCGAGCGTCTTGCCTGCGATATCGGCAGACTGGTCGGCGCCTTCAACGTACGCGAGCTCCTTGACCCTCCGCGGCAAGGCGTGAATGAGCGCGCTGACCGAGACGTGCCACGCTTCGGTGCCTCCTTCCTCGGGTGCGACGGCGGCGCCGCCTCGCAACGACCACATCAAGGCCTCGTTGAACAAGGTGATGCCGCCGACTCTCGCGTAGGCCGGCTTGCCTGTGGTGGCCGCCAGGAAGATCGGCGAGACCTCCGAATCGCCGGGTCGCACGTCGAGCTGAAGACCACCGCGGAGCGTCTCGAAGCGCCGCATGATGGAGGGCTGCTGTCGACACGCGTCGACGAACCAGAACTGCGTGCTCGCGGTGCCGGGATGGTTCATGCCGGCATGCACGCCGGCCACATCGACAGCTCTCTCGAGCGCTGTCACTTGGTCGCGGGCCCCGAAGTCGGTGAGCAGGACGATCGCTCCATGCTTCGTCAATTGCACACCATGGCCGGCGATGTACACCATGGCTACGTTGTCGGTATGGGCGTCACAGGCCTGGCGGAACTCGAGCAGCGCTTCACGCACGTTCGAGAGCGACGCCGACGAGTCTCCCGCGAGCAACGCCGCGATGCCGGGCTCGATCTGCTCGCCATCGGCCGGCGAGAGCAGCACGCGGAGACTCCGCAGAGGTGCGCGCGCACATTTGTACTCGGTCAGAAGCCACGCGGCGAACTCCGAGGCCGAGCGGGCCGCGGCCGACAACTGCTCCATGTCGAAGGCCGTGGCCAGATCGGTCGGATCGCTTCCGCCTGCCATGTGGAGATAATGGCTGACGCCGATGACGAGCCCGTGCGTGCCCGGGCCGGTCAGGTCCTGGGGAATGAGCGATGGCACCCGGCACCCCCCTCACATTCGTTCGTTCTGTTTACACTCGGATCTTTCGGCCTTGAGCCTGAAGCAAGGCGCGTTTGGCCATGACGATCTGCTTGTCGGGCAGGTCGCGGAGAGTGTCCTTCTTGGCCTTGATGGTCTCGAACTCGGTGACGACATCCCGGGCGGCCGCCTGATCGAAGCCCGGCCCCGCCTTGCTGAGATTGAGCAGATGGCCGTAGATGGGTCCGTATCGGCCCGCCAGCTCGCGGGCCTGCCCTGCCAGCTCGGAGTAACCCTTGACGCGGGGCAGGAGCGCGCACACCGCCGCTGCCAGAGCGACGGCTGAGACAAGCACCGTCGCCCACGTCGCCGAGTTCTCGGCGACCGCCGGCCAGATCGCGAGACTGGTGATGGCCGCGAGGATGCCTGAGGCGATAGCCCACGCATCGGCCTTCTTCTGATTGCGGTCGGCATAGCGCGGCAGCTCAGCGACCCAGAAGCCCGCGCTCTCAAGGCAACTTTCGACATCCTTCATACAGATCGGTATGGCATGGTACTTGGGTAGCGCCGCCCCTGCACCTCCCGGTGTGGCAGGGCCGGCGGCGCCTGAGGGCGGCGGTGTGGTAGGTGTCCCTGCAGGCGGCACGGCGGCCGCTGCGGCATTCACGGCGCCCTCAACCGGCGGATTCTCGGCGTTTTTGGCGACTGCGCCCGGCACATCGGACATCTCGGTACCCCCTTCTGGTCAAGCGCACGCTTTGCTCGCGGTTCAAAGGCGGCCAGGCCCAGCGGCCGGCTGCGTCTGTGCGGACAGTCGCAGAAACGACAGACTCGAGATTCATGAAGAACCTCCCCCAAAGGCCTATCGTGTCAGAACGATCCATGCCGCTACGAGACCTTGCTCCAGCAGGCGGAGTCGTTCATTCCTTTGTCGCGGGTTGGTGCCGTGCGAAGAAGCCGCCGGCCATTCGAGCCAGAGGACGCGTGCCGGCGATCAGGACTTCACTCGAGGCAGCCTCCTTTCCTGATAGTAACTCCATCGGAGTGGTCCAACAAGGCGTTGCGTGACGGAGTGCCCCTGATGCCCAACAGCTACCTTTGGACTGCCTCCCCACGCATCGGCCGTTCTACCGCGCTACCATGGATCCGTCGATCATGGTGGGAGGAGATCGTGGGTCGATCTCTCGCCGTCGCGGCCTGTCTGCTGGTCGCCGGAGTTGTTGTGACGGTGGGTTGTGGCGTCCCGCCCCCTCGAGGGAGCCCGCCCGTTCGGTCCCTCGTCGGTACGCCCTCGACTCCCTCTTTGTCGACCGCCACGATCGAGTCGAGTATCGAGGTGACGACCACAAGCTACCTCGACGTCACCACTACCTACTTGGAGAGCCGTCGGGTGACCTTGACCGTCAGGGCAGCCGCCGGCGACGCCGAGTCGGCTGATGATCGGTCGCATGAGCAACAATGAGTTTGTTTTGTGGGAGCGTATGATTCCTATCGATACGCGAACTAGCCACGCTGGGGTCAGGAATTGGGCGTAGCGGATCTCGAAGACTACGAAGAACGTTATCAAGCGCTGTTCGCGTCGCTCGACGCAGTGTATGTCCATGATCTGGATGGACGCTTTCTCGATGCCAATGCCGCCGCGCTCGAGCTCACGGGGTACAGTCTCGACGAGTTTCTCGCCTTGGACATCCCCGAGCTGATCCACCCGGAGGATCTCCCGAGGGTACGCGAGGGCATTTCAGAGCTGGAGACTCTCGGACGAGTGGTGGTGCGGCCGGAGGCGCGCGTACGACGCAAGAACGGTGACTATGTATACGTCGAGGCGAATGCTTCTG
>JAKAHF010000506.1 GCA_021815245.1 Actinomycetes bacterium | reverse complement strand
GGCCGGCCGCAAACTCCTCCTCTGAGCGCACGTCAAGTACGGTGACCAGGTCGTCCTTGAGACGGCGGGTCAGCTCCCTGCGGGTCACCGGCTCCAGGGCATCGTGCTCCCGGAAGTACCCTCCGATCAGCTCACGGACCTCGGCAAGATTGCGCTCGGCAACGCGGCCGAGCGCGGCCGTCAGTTCGAGCACGGACGAGTCGCTCAGACGGTAGAGGATGCGCTTGCCATCCCTCCGCGAGGCGAGCAGGCCGGCCCGGCGCAACAGCTGAAGGTGCTGGGAGGCGTTGGCAACCGAGAGCCTCGCTTGCTCCGCGAGCCCCTCGACGCTGCGCTCGCCCTGGGCCGCCAGTTCCAGGATCTCGAGCCGATGGGGATGGCCGAGAGCCTTGGCTACCTCGGCAAACCCGGCGAATACGGAGCGTTTCGGATTCTCGCTTGACATGCCTCTGGTTCCGATAAATCATTCAATCGAGTCATTGAATGATCTTTCGGCCATTGTGTCAAGCAACTGGCGACCCGGTTGGAGCACGACTCTTTCGATCGGGGCGCACGGGAATCGGAGACTCCTATGATCCTGCGACCGTTCCTGCACACCGACCCGGTGGCGATCTCCTATCTGTTCGGCTGCGGCGGCAAGGCGGCCGCCGCCGTGGTCGATCCGGTGGGCGACATCGCGCCTTATTTGCGCGCGGCGCAAGAAACCGGCATGCGCATCCGCTATGTCATCGACACCCATTTACATGCCGATCATCTGTCGGCGGGGTGGCGTCTGGCCGGGGCAGCCGGCGGCGAATATGTGTTGTTCGCGCAAGCCGACGCGACACTCCCTTTCACGGGCGTCCGCGACGGCGATGTCCTGGAGCTCGGCAATGTAGCGATCGACGTCCTTCACACGCCGGGGCACACGCCCGAGCACGTTTCTTTGCTCGTCACTGATCGGACACGCGCCGCGGAGCCCTGGTTCGTCTTGACGGGCCATACGCTGATGGTCGGTGATGTGGGCAGGACGGAACTTGCCGCGACAGCCGAGGAAGGAGCGCGTGTCTTGTTCCGGAGTCTGCAGCGATTGAAGGCTCTACCCGACTACCTCGAGGTGCTGCCAGGCGCCTTTTCGGGCTCCCTTTGCGGGCGGCGCCTGAGCGGCAAGCCGATGTCCACCATCGGCTTTGAAAAACGGCACAACGCGGCGTTCCGGATCGATGACGAAGAGGATTTTGTGCGCGAAATGCTGAAGGAGATCCCACCGCCGCCACCTCGAGCGGCAGAGATGCGGGCGGCCAATGCGATGCCTGCCGTGCAGTAGACAGCGGACGCGGGACCAGCAGCAATGAAAGTCCTATTAATCTTGAACGACCCACCCTACGGGACGGAGCGTTGCTATAACGGCCTTCGACTCGCCAATGGCATCGTGAAGCAGGATCCAACGGCGGAGGTGGTGGTCTTCCTCTTGGCCGATGCCGTCGCCTGCGGCAAGAAAGGGCAGAAGACGCCCGACGGCTATTACAATATCGAGCGGATGCTGAAGCGCTTTGCAAGCGGATCGCATCGAATTCTCGTTTGCGGCACCTGCATGGACGCACGCGGGCTGACGGAGCCCGACCTGATGGACGGGGCGCGGCGGAGCACGATGGACGAGCTCACGGCGGCCACGCTCCAGGCCGACAAGGTGCTGGTGTTCTAGTGGCACTGACGGCGCCGTCTTCGGTCTACCTCGACTACAACGCGAGCACACCCGTTGATGCCGCGGTCGCCGCGGCCATGCGGCCCTTGCTGGAAGGTGCGTATGGCAATCCCTCGAGCGGTCACTGGGCGGGCGCACCGGCGAAGGCTGCCTTGGAGACCGCCCGCGGCAAGGTGGCCACATTCCTCGGCTGTGCGGCGGATGAAGTCGTGTTCACGAGCGGCGGCAGCGAAGCCAACAATCTCGCCCTGAAGGGCTTGTTCTTTCGACGTCGTGGCCGTCCCTCGCACGTGATCACCTCCCAGATCGAGCATCCGGCGACACTCGAACCATGCCGCTATCTGGAGCGCCTGGGCGCGACGGTCACCTATGTGGGGGTCGACTCGCAAGGCCTCGTCGATCCCGACGACATCCGCAAGGCGATCACCCCGCACAGCTGCCTCGTCAGCATCATGCACGCAAACAACGAGGTCGGTACGATCCAGCCGATAGCGCAAATTGCAGCGGTCGCCCGTGAGCACGGAATTCCCGTGCACACCGACGCGGCTCAATCGGTCGGCAAGATCCCGACCCGGATCGACGACCTCGGGGTCGTGGTGCTCCCAGCCGGCCTGGTTCTCCTCCGAGCCGTGATGGTGGTCGACGGTGAACAGCACGGTGCCCCCATCGCGGGCTGCGGTGCCGAGGTACACCGCGGACTTGCCGCAGTACGACCCGATCTCCAGCAGGGGTCCAACCGCGGACGCCGCCCTGCCGGCGTCGTGCAACGCCAGGCCCTCGTCCTGCGGCATGAACCCCTTCACCCTCCGCGCGAGGGCGAGTTCTGCCTCGATCACGTGGTGGAGCGCTTGCTCTTCGAGGCGCGAAGGGAGGCTGCTTCGTCATGCATGGCGAGGAACTGCTTCAGCGACACGGCCTTGACCGCCCGGCCGACGACGTCGAGCGGCAGGTCGTCCAGCTTCTTGAAGCGCACGCACGACTTGCCGACGTCCATCCGCTTGCCCGTGGCGCGGTACTCGGTCTCGAACGTCTCGCGCAGGCCCTCGTCGCCGTAGATGCCCATCAGGTAGACCGACATGTGGTTCTTCTGCGAGGCGAGGCCGGCGTAGGCGAGGGGCTGGCCGTTGTACGTGTCCGGATACGTCGAGAGCGGGACCTCGTACGTGATCATCCCCCAGTTCATGGACTCGACGATGCCCTTGGGCATGTTCTTCAGCAGGACCGTGCGCACGGCGGTCAGGGCTTCCCGGCGGTCGTCCGGCAGGGAGGCGAGGTACTCCTCGGCGGAGGCGGCGTCACTGTGCATGCGCCCACGCTACGCAGCGGCGGCCGGGTCGGACAGCGGGAACCGGGAGCCGATCGCTTAGGGTAGGCTTACCTGACGTTCGGGTGAGGAAGGGGTCCATCGGTGTTCAGCAGTTTCCTGATCGGCCTGCGGGAGGGCCTC